>CALMNY010000461.1 GCA_937872125.1 uncultured Candidatus Competibacteraceae bacterium
GGCCAAGGCCGCTCCTACACATAACCCATTGATTTAATAATATTCAGTTTTTGGACAGCCTCTTACAGTTGGTGGAGATAGGCAACACCGCCCAACTGCCGCATTTGCCGTTCGATCCAGCGCTGGCGCTTGAGCACGTAGGCTGAGGGCCGATCCACCCGATAGCGCAACGGATTGGGCAACACCGCCGCCAGTCGCGCCGCCTCATCAGCGGTCAGACGCGCCGCCGGCTTGTGAAAAAACCGCTGGCTGGCCGCTTCCACCCCAAACGTGTATTCGCCAAACTCGGCGATGTTCAGATAGACCTCCAGAATCCGCTGCTTGGACCACAGCAATTCCAGCAACACAGTGAACCAGACTTCCAGTCCCTTGCGGATGAAGCTGCGCCCCGACCACAGAAACAGATTCTTGGCCACCTGCTGACTGAGAGTACTGGCCCCGCGCAAGGGCTTGCCCTCGTCCTGATCCTCCAGCGCCTCCTGAATTTCCACGAAGTCGAAGCCGATGTGGTCGGGAAAACGCTGGTCTTCGGCAGCGACCACCGCCAGCGCCGCATAGGGCGAAATCGTCGCCATCGGCGTCCAGTTGTACCGAAACGACGCCCGCTCGCCCGCCCATAGCGCGCTCAGCCAGCCCTGCGCGATAAAACTGGACGCTGGCGGCGGAACCCAGCGCAACAGCAGCACCAGCACCACGGATCCAACCGCAAATACCTGCACGGCGGTCCACGCGCCACGGCCGATCCGGGCCAATAATCGCCGTTTCGCTGGCGGCAAACGATTGGCCACGGTTCGCAGTCGCCTGGCCCAGCCCCGTAGCCGGTGCTTCAGGTTCAAAAAATACCCCATGCCACTCCTGACGCCATGGTTTCGCCCAGTTCCTCGCAGTGTTGCAAAATCTCGGCGGTCAGTTCGCCCCGGGCGATGATCGGCTCGCAGACCGGCTTGAGCGGATAACCCCGGGCGATGCGCTCGATGCTGGCCAACGCCCCGCGCCCATCGTTACCGGCGCTGATGAACACCGCATAAGGCAAACCATCCACCTTGCCCTGCGCCGGATAATAGGTGCGATCCAGAAAGTTCTTCAATGCCCCCGACATGTAGCCGAAATTTTCCGGCGTACCCAACAGCAAGCCGTGCGCCCACAACAGATCCTCCAGACCGGCGCGCAGAGCCATTTTCAGCCGGGTTTCGACCTCGGACACGCGCCGCGCGCCGCGCAACACCGCCCGCGCCATGGTTCGGGTATGGCCGGTCTGGGAGTGATAAACGATCAGCAAATGATGGGGCGCGCTCATTTCAGTCGTTGAGCTTCACTTGCCGCGCTTCGGGATTTTCGCTATGGTGACCGGTCTTTTTACCAGGCCAGCCCCAACGCATCAGCGAGGATTTATGTCGAAAGAAGACCACATTGAGATGGAGGGCACCGTGGTGGATACCCTGCCCAACACCATGTTCAGGGTCAAATTGGAGAACGGTCACGTGATCACGGCGCACATCTCCGGCCGGATGCGCAAGAACTATATCCGCATCCTGACCGGCGACAAGGTGAAAGTGGAACTGACCCCCTACGATCTCAGCAAGGGCCGCATCACGTATCGTGGGCGCTGAGTCCACCATCCATTCCGGCCATCGCTTGTCCTTTGGCGTGGTAGCCAGCGGCCCTGCGCCGCCGACCCCGCCCCCACAACCGGCTTCAAGGCACCGTCTCTTCCTCGGCGATTTCTACTTGTAGATCGCCGTCGCGTGCGGTGACGCTGACATGTCCGCCATTCATCAGCCGGCCAAATAACAGTTCCTCGGCCAGACGGCGCTTGATGTTCTCCTGAATGAGCCGCGCCATGGGCCGTGCGCCCATCCGGGGATCGTAGCCGCGCTTGGCCAGCCATTGCCGACCGTCCTCGTCCACCTCCAGCGTGACCTTCTTCGGCTCCAGTTGCGCTTCCAGTTCGATCAGGAACTTGTCCACCACCTGAGAGATGGTTGTCGGCGTCAGCGCCTTAAACTGCACGATGGCGTCCAGCCGGTTGCGGAATTCCGGCGTAAACATCCGCTTGATCATCTCCAAACCATCGCTGCTGTGGTCCTGGCTGGTGAAGCCGATGGAGGCCCGGTCCATTTGCTCGGCGCCGGCGTTGGTGGTCATCACCAGAATGACGTTGCGGAAATCCGCCTTGCGGCCGTTGTTGTCGGTCAGCGTGCCGTG
>CALMNY010000462.1 GCA_937872125.1 uncultured Candidatus Competibacteraceae bacterium
TGCCGGTGGTCAATTTCGCCGCCGGCGGCATCGCCACCCCCGCCGACGCGGCGTTAATGATGCAGTTGGGCTGTGATGGCGTATTCGTCGGTTCGGGCATCTTCAAGTCCAGCGATCCGGCCCAGCGCGCCCGCGCCATCGTCAAGGCGACCGCCTATTTCAACGATCCCGAGCAACTGCTGGAGGTCTCGATGAATCTGGGCGAGCCGATGGCCGGGCTGGATGTGGCCACCATGGCCAGCGAACAACGGCTGGCCGGACGGGGCTGGTAATGGACGCGGTCGCCGGCCCCGGCGGGATCGGCGTGCTGGACTTGCAGGGCGGGGTGCAGGAGCACCTCGACCACCTGCGGCGGGTCGGCGTGGCCGCGCGGCCGGTCAAGCGCGCCGCCGACCTGGTCGGGCTGGCGGGGCTGATCATCCCCGGTGGTGAGAGTACCTGCCTGGCGCGGCTGCTCAGCATTTTTGGCCTGGACGCCGCGATCCGGCAAGCGTATGACCAGGGCCTCAAGCTGTGGGGCACCTGCGCGGGGGCGATTCTGCTGGCCCGGGAAAATGTTGACGAAACCCCCTGTCTTGGTCTGATTGACATCGCGGTCAGCCGCAATGCGTTCGGCAGCCAGCTCGACAGCTTCCACCGCGAGGCGCTGGCGCCGGCGGTGGCCCGCGAACCGATTCCGCTGACCTTCATCCGCGCGCCGAAGATCGTGCAGGCGGGGGAGGGCGTGCGGGTGCTGCTGCAACTGGACGACTACATCGCGGCGGCGGAAGACGACCGGATTCTGGTCACGGTGTTTCACCCGGAACTGACGCCCAGCCTGGCGTTTCATCGCTATTTCGCCCGCAAGTGCGGCCTGAACGTGGCCGATGACGATGATGCCGGCCTCGATCCCGACTGGACGCCGCTGAGCTGGACCCGGTTCAGTTTTCATGTCTGACAGTTCCGCAATTCCCCTGTTGATTTTCTCCACGGAAAACACGGAAGACACGGAACAGGATGAAGGGACAGAATTTTTCCGCTTCACTGCGCCGGTCGTTCCCACCCCCCTTTGAATAGCGATACTCATCCTCCCAATTACGCCCGGCAGACCGCCCGCCGTAAAGCGGGCTACGAACGCAAGCAGGCGCGCGCAACGGATGAAAAGGGTCTGCTGCTGGTGTTTACCGGCCCCGGCAAGGGCAAGACTACCGCCGCGTTCGGCATGGCGCTGCGCGCCGTTGGGCATGGTATGCGGGTGGGCGTGGTGCAATTCATCAAGGGTGGGTGGGACAGCGCCGAGCGCGCGGCGCTGAGCCGGTTTGAGAACGTGGATTTTCAGGTGATCGGCGATGGCTTTACCTGGTTGACCCAGAACCGGGAGCAGGATGTCGCTACGGCGGAACGCGCCTGGGCCGAGGCGGAACGGATGATCGGCGATCCTCGCTACGAGCTGATCATCCTGGATGAACTGAATATCGTTCTGCATTACGGCTATCTCGATCAGGCGCGGGTGCTGGCGGCGTTCAGTGCGCGCCGGCTGGGGTTGCATATTGCGGTCACCGGGCGCAACGCCCCGGCGGCGCTGGTGGAGTTGGCTGATTTGGTCAGCGAGGTTCGCGCAGTCAAGCATCCCTATCGGGAGCAGGGCGTGAAAGCGCAAAAAGGGATTGAATTTTAACGGTTATGCGGAAAGTGGGGTGGCCGAGATGATCGTCACGACGTTGGATCCTTTCATGCGCACGCTTGGCCTGCACGCCGAGGTTCCAGCGCCCGGCCAGGCGCGGGTGTGGGGCGTCATCCGTCCAGAGTTTCTGAACAGTTGGGGTTCGGCGCACGGTGGGTTTCTGTACTCGGTGGCCGATGCCGCTTTCGCGCTGGCGTCCAATTCGCACGGAACCCTGGCGGTCGCGCTCGCTGCGCACATGGAGTATGTGCAGGCGAGTCAGGCCGGCGCGGAGGTGGAGGCGCTGGCGACCGAGGTTCACCTGGGGCGGCGTACAGCGGTTTATCGGGTGGAAGTGCGCAGTGGATCGGCCCTGCTGGCGATCTTTACCGGTACGGTCTATCGGCGTACCGGGCAAGAGAGTTCGCTGTTGCCGGGACGGTAGAAGGCGTGTGGTCCACGGAAGACACGGAAGATGCGTTGTCCACGGAAGGCCGGAAGATGCGGAAGACGCGGAAGATTCGGAGAATCAGGAAAATTAAATTTCAGGGAACCGAGGGCGGGGGTGGCGGTTGGGCGCAATGCCTGATTGTATTAGTAGGGTAAATCACCGATATGGAGCGGCATGATGAACCCGACTCGCCAAGCCAGCGAAAAAACCTTTCCAAGCTGGGATGGAACCGAACTATTTTACCGGGCGTGGCTGCCTGACCGCAAAATTGACCGGGCAGTGATCCTGTTTCATCGCGGCCATGAACATTCCGGCCGCTGGCAGGATGCAGTGGATCAACTCGACCTGCCCGATTTTGCCCTGTTCGCCTGGGATGCCCGTGGTCATGGCCGCAGCCCCGGCGAGCGTGGTGATGCCGAAAATCTCGGCGTGCTGGTGCGGGACATAGATGCGTTCGTCAGCCACGTTTCCCGGCACTACGGTATCCCGGTTGAGAATATCGCCATACTCGCGCACAGCGTCGGCAGCGTGCTGGCGGCGACCTGGGTTCACGACTACGCCCCAAACATTCGCGCTCTGGTGCTCGGCAGCCCGGCATTGCGGGTGCGGCTGTACGTCCCCTTTGCGATTCCGGGCCTGCGCCTGCTGCTGAAATTCAAGCCCAAAGCCTTCGTCAACAGCTACGTCAAGGCGAACCTGTTGACCCACGATCCGGCGAAAATCGAGAGCTACAACGCCGATCCGCTGATCACCCGCCGCATCGCAGTCAATCTGCTGGTGGATTTATACGACGCGGGCCGCAAGCTGGTGGAAGACGCGGCGGCGATTACCGCGCCCACTCTGGTGCTGACCTCCGGGGCGGACTGGGTGGTGGATCAGGATGTTCAGCGCCAGTTTTTCGAGCGGCTGGGTTCGCCCGTGAAGGAGATGCACATCTATCCGGGCTTTTTCCACGATACGTTCAACGAGAAGGATAACCATCTGCCGTTGAGCGCCGCCCGCCGCTTCATTCTGGACGCCTTCGCCCAACCCCGGTGCGAACCTTCGCTGCTGGAGGCGGACCGCAACAGCCCCACCCAGCGCGAGTATGAGACCCTGGCCAACCCGCTGTTTCCGTTTTCCCTTAAGGCCATTGGGTATGCACTGACGCGCTGGATGATGAGAACCCTCGGCGCCCGGTTGAGCCAGGGCTTGCAACTCGGCGTGTGCACCGGCTTTGATTCGGGCGCGACGCTGGATTACGTCTACCGCAATCAGGCTGAGGGAGTGACCGCGCTGGGGCGGCTGCTCGACCGGAATTATCTGAACGC
>CALMNY010000463.1 GCA_937872125.1 uncultured Candidatus Competibacteraceae bacterium
CGCGGCGCTGATGGCGTCGGCCGCGCGGGCGTCGCAATCGCTGCTGCCACTGGCGCGGCTGGCGGTCACCGACGAGGAGCAGCTGCTGGCAACGGCGCTGGCGGCCGCCCGCGAGTGGTGCCGGCAGCACGCTTGCGTGGCGCTGCCTCTTCCCCACCGCCCGGCCTCGCTCTGCGCTGGGCGGCGGGCGGGTTATGCGCTCTTGTTTCGGCGGGGCTGGCGGCGATTGTGTTACGGCTACCCGATCCCGCTCCAACACTGGCGCCGGCGGTTATTGCGCACCTGCCCGACCTGGGATTGGGCAATCCAGTGACCGGCGTGCTGCTGGCCTATCGCGCCATTGATACCTTGCTGGAAGCGGTGGTGCTGCTGCCGGCGCTGCTGGGGGTCTGGTCGCTGGCGCCGGATCGTTACTGGGGCGGCGCGCCGATCCTGCGTCATTCACGCCCGGCCGGCGCTCTGACCCTGTTCGCGCAGGTGCTGCCGCCATTTGGAATCATCGTCGGCATCTACCTGTGCTGGAATGGGGCCGATCAGCCCGGCGGCGCTTTCCAGGGCGGCGCGGTTCTCGCGGCGATGTGGGTCCTCGTTTTGCTGGCTGGACTGGCGGAAGCGCCCCCGGTGAGTCGGCGCGGATTGCGATGGCTGCTGATCGCGGGTTCCGCGGTATTCCTGATCATCGGCCTGGCCGGCATTAGACTCGCGGATGCCTTTCTAGCCTACCCGGCGGGCTACGCCAAGCCGTTCATTCTCACTATTGAGCTGGTATTGACCCTCTCTATTGCGGTGGCGCTCGGTCTGCTCATCGCCGGCCCACCGGCCAGACTTCCGTCATGATCGGCGCGACGACCCTGTTTGGGCTGAGCAGCGTGGTCCTGATCGGTCTGGGATTGTTCGGCCTGATCGTCGATCCCCGGCCGCTGCGTAAAATTTTGGCGTTCAACCTGCTCGGCAGCGGTGTTTTCCTGCTGTTCGGCGTCATTGCGCGGCGGGGTGCGGGAGCCGGGTTGAACAGCGATCCCGTACCGCAGGCGCTGGTGATCACCGGTCTGGTCGTCGCCTTCGCGGCCACGGCTCTGGCGATTGCGTTGCTGCTGCGGCTGTTCCAGGAAACCGGCCAGGCTACGCTGGATCCTGAGCCCTCTTCCAGCGACGCCCCAGCGCCGAGCACCGACTCATGATGCAAGACCCTTCCATTCTGCTCATACTGGCGCTGGTCCTGCCCGTCATGGGCTTGCTGCTGACGCTGGTCGTGGGTGGACGTTATGCGGGCCACATCGCACTGCTGTTGATGCTGGTCGGCCTGGCGGTTGCGGCAGCGATGGTCGTCAGCGTTGTCCGGGCGGACGATGCGCTGATCTACCCCCTGGGCGGCTGGATCCCGCCGCTCGGCGTGGCGCTGCGTGCGGACGGGCTGTCAGCCATTTTCATCCTGACCACGGCGGTGGTGGTCGGTGCGACGGGCCTTTTCGCCCGGGCCGAGTTCCGCACCCTGCCAGGGCAGCCTGAGACGCGGACTTCACTGACCTTCTGGGCGCTGTTGTTGACCTTGTGGGGCGCATTGAACCTCGTTTTCCTCAGCAACGATCTCTTCAGCCTGTTTGTCGCACTGGAATTGCTGACGTTTTCCGCCATTCCTCTGGTCTGCCTGAGTGGCCGCGCCGAGACCCTGGCCGCCGGGCTGCGCTATCTGCTGTTCGCCCTGTTCGGCTCGGTGCTGTATCTGCTGGGCGCGGTGCTGCTCTATGGAGTCTATGGCACGCTCGATATTGGCCTGCTGGCGGAACGGGTTCGCCCCGAACCCGTCACTTGGGCCGTCGCCGCGCTGATGACCGTCGGGCTGATGGCGCAAACCGCCGTCTTCCCTCTGCATTTCTGGTTGCCGCCGGCCCATGCGGGCGCACCGGCGGCAGCCAGTGCGGTGCTCTCGGCCCTGGTCATCAAAGCGTCGCTGTTTCTCATCGTTCGACTCTGGTTCGATGTGATGCCCGCGCTGATGACCCCGGCGGCGGCGCAGATTCTGGCGGCGCTGGGCGCGGCGGCGATTCTGTTGGGCAGTGTGCTGGCCCTCCGGCAAGCTCGGTTGAAGCTGCTGATTGCTTATTCGACGGTGGCCCAGATCGGCTATCTTTTTCTCATCTTCCCGCTGATCGTTCGCCCGGAATCGGTGGCGTTCGCTGCTGCCGACCTGTACACCGAACTGGCGGCGACGGTCGTTTCGACCAGCGCCTGGAGCGGCGGCGTTCTCCAGGCGGTTTCTCACGCCTTCGCCAAAGCCGCGATGTTTATGGCGGCGGGTCTGATCGCTCAATCCCTCGGTCATGACCGCATTGCGGATCTCAGCAGCATTGGCCGGGCGTTGCCGATCACCGTGCTGGCCTTTGCGCTCGCGGGAATGTCATTGATGGGACTGCCGCCGAGTGGCGGCTTCGCGGCGAAATGGCTGTTGCTCAGCGCGACGATTGAGACCGGACAATGGTGGTGGGCGCTGGTCATTCTCGGTGGAGGGCTGCTCACTGGCGGCTATCTGTTCCGCGTCCTCGCTCCGGCGCTGTTCGGCTCACGCGAATCGGTCGCCGTGCGCGCCCCGGTCGCCAGATACCGGGAAGTGGTGGTATTGGCTTTAGCCCTCTGTTCGGTGCTGCTTGGCTTCGTGCGGCTGGGGACCTTTGACCTGGTGCAGATCGGGCGCCTGGCGAAAGCCGGGATGGGTCTGCCATGATCAGCGCCGAAATGTTGTTGCTCATTTCTTTCGCGACGCCGGTCGCGCTGCTGCTGGCCTGCGGGTGGCGGGTGGTGCGGGAGCGTATGCCGACGTTATTCGCATTCGCGCCGCTTCCGGCGCTGGCGACCGCATTGTGGGCGGTGAACCGTCCACCTTGGGTGTTCAACGAGGCGCGCTTGCACATCACCATCGTCCTCGATGCGCCGGGCGCAATCCTGCTCGGCGTCGCCGCGCTGCTGTGGAGCGCAGCGGGCCTCTACGCCTCAACCTATCTGCGCGGTCACCCGAATCTGGGACGATTCTCGATCTACTGGTTGCTGACCCTGACCGGCAGCCTGGGCGTGTTTATCGCGGCAGACCTGTTCACCTTCTACCTGACGTTCGCGCTGCTCAGCCTGGCCGCTTACGGTCTGGTGGTGTTTGACGGCACGCCCAAAGCGCGGCGAGCGGGAATCATCTATCTGGTTCTGGCTTTGCTGGGGGAAATTTTCCTGCTGATGGGCTTCGTACTGTTGGCGAGCGCCATTCCCGGCGACAGCCTGGCGATCCGCGACGCCGTAGCCGCGTTGCCGACATCGCCCTGGCGCGACCCGACCGTGGCGCTGCTGATCGCCGGTTTTGGGCTGAAAATGGGGCTGGTTCCACTGCATGTCTGGCTGCCCATCGCTCATCCGGCAGCCCCGATGCCGGCTTCGGCAGTGCTCAGCGGCGCCATCATCAAGGCCGGCGTCATCGGGCTGATCCGCTTCCTGCCCTTCGACGTTCCGCTGCCGGACTGGGGCGTTGCCCTGACCGCCATTGGCTTTTTGACCGCCTTTTACAGCGTCATCATCGGGATTACTCAACCTAATCCAAAAACGGTGCTAGCCTATTCCAGCGTCAGCCAAATGGGCGTCGTCGCCACGGTTCTTGGCATGGGACTGGCCGCCGGCCAGAGCAGCGCCGTGATGGCCGCAACCTTCTACGCGGCGCACCACCTGCTGGCCAAGGGGGCGCTCTTCCTCGCGGTCGGCGTGGTGGCCGCTACTGGCCCGCGTCGTTTGTGGTGGGCGCTGACGCCGGCGGCGATCCTGGCGTTCGGCATGGGCGGGCTTCCCCTGACCGGCGGCGCTTTGGCCAAGCTGGCGGTGAAACCGGTTCCAGGGGATGGAGGGGTGGAACTACTCGCGACCCTGTCCGCAATGGGGACTACGCTATTAATGGCGCATTTCCTCCACCGGTTGACGGCCAACACCGCCTCCGATCCGTCAGCGGCGGCGCCGATCGGACTGGCTTTACCCTGGATCATGATGTTCGCTGCTGCTGTTGCGATTCCCTGGATGCTGTATTCGGCAACCGGAATCGGCGCGTGGTCCGATGCGCTTCAGCCCAAAATTCTCTGGGCGGCGCTTTGGCCGATTTTGATCGGGGTCGGATTGGCGCTCGCACTTTGGCGCTGGGGGCGGTATCTGCCCCAGGCGCCGGAAGGCGACATCGTGGTCGTGGGTCAACCCGCCATGCGCGTCGTCATTCGCGGCGAAGAGGCTTTGGAACGGGTGGAAGGCGTCCTGCGGCAATGGCCGGTGGCGGGTCTGTCCCTGCTGATGCTGATTCTGATCCTGGGTGGCGTGATGTTCGGCGGGCGTTGATCCCGGCCACACAACCATCAAATTTTTCGAGCACAACTATCAATAAGGCAGGAATGATCATGCTGAAAAAACTCATGGAAAGTCTGCAACAGTCGGGAACCCAGAACCTCGCCAAAACCTTTTCCCGGCTGGGCCGGATCGGTTTTTGGGTGCAGATCGTGGTCGGGTCGATTCCCTTCCTCTTGATGGCCTATGCCTTCATCTTCACCCGCTCTCCTTCCGGTCCGCGCGCCGGGCTGGCTGTCGTTGAATACCTGACGGTAGCCAGTTTACTGATCCTGATTTTCACCATCGTCTGGTTTCACCGGCATACCCGCCTGGCTAACCGGATTGCGGATCCGCAAACGTGTCCGCCGGCATCCTCGGTCCTTCGATCAGTCTGGACGGGATTGGTGGCCAGTAGTATCGGTCTGCTGTTTTCCATGATGGTGATGGTGATCGAGACCGGGCACCTGCTGTTTTATTTCCTGGCGGCGCCTCAAGGGGGCGTTCCCGTGTTCCAAACGGCCGACGCTGGCCCGACGGGTTGGGTGTCCGCTGTCGACATGATGAGTTTGATGGCCTTAAGCCTCTTCGTTTTCGCCGAGTTGGTCGTGTTGATTCTGAGTCTCTGGCTCCTGTTCCGAACGATGCAGGTTTCCGCGGAGTTTCCTCAATCGGCTACAGAATGACAAAGAGACAGGATGGGAGATGATGAATAGACGCTGGTTGGGGATGTGGGTGGTTTGCGTGGCGCCGGTTTTAGTATGGGCTTGTACGATGGATAAGGCGGCGTTGACGATGGATAAGGCGGCGCTTGAAGGCGCAGCCTGGCGATTGACCCAGGTCGTTCATGCGGATGGCCAGCTTCACGCCGTTTCAGAG
This sequence comes from uncultured Candidatus Competibacteraceae bacterium, assembly GCA_937872125.1. Classification (GTDB taxonomy): domain Bacteria; phylum Pseudomonadota; class Gammaproteobacteria; order Competibacterales; family Competibacteraceae; genus Contendibacter. The sequence goes on from CALMNY010000463.1 coordinate 5,218, forward strand.
AGCGTCGAGGCCACTGCAACCTTTGCCAGTGGCTCGGTGAGCGGCAGCGGCGGCTGCAATCGTTACACCACCAGCTACA
>CALMNY010000464.1 GCA_937872125.1 uncultured Candidatus Competibacteraceae bacterium
AACCGCTCAAGCTGCGCACCCACGCGGTGGTCGGCATCGGCCTGGAACGGCTGGTCTGGTGAAAGTGAATGCGACGACTGAGAGAGTTGGTTTCCGTCAGCCCGATCAGCCGAACGCGGGCCTTAAACGACCGTCCCCAGCGCCAGCACATAACCACCCGCCACCAGCAATTCGCCCGGCTTGGCCGCAGCGGCGGTGTTGACGCCCGGATTGAGTACGTCCAGCAACTCGCCGGCGGGCGTCAGCCGGTAGACCGGCATGTTCTGGCTTTCCAGTTGCACCCACCAGTCGTCGCGGCGGGCCTGCAAGCACAAATGCCGGCGCGACAGCCCCAGATATTCAGCGTTGATGCCGACCGTTTTCGCGGAGTTGCCGTCCCAGCGCAGTGACCGTGGATCCGCCAGCAGGCGCGGGGCAATGTCCGCCTCCGAACCCCGCCCGAAGCTCACCGCCCGTTCGCGCGGGACTGGAATGGTCAATGGCGTCGGCAGGTGCACCCAACCCAGATAATGCGTCGTCATGGAGGATGGCGCGGCGTGCAATTCCAGTTGTAATTCGGGAAACGGCCGCCAGGTTCCCGGCAATTCCAGCGGCGTCGCCAACCCGACTACCTCGCCAAACAGGCGGTCGGCGCTATCCAGCCGCAACCAGGCGGCGGCATCCGGGTGACTGCTCGCAATCAGGCCGCCGGCGCGGTTGAACCCGATGCGCCAGTCACTGATGCCCGCCGCCGCGTAAGTGGACAGCCGTTGCAGGGCGATGCCTACTACCTGTACCCGGACCGCTGGGCGTTGCGGAATCCAGGTGTGCTGATCCAGTCCCGCCATGGGCAGTTCCGGTGGGAGGGGCGTGGACGCTGGCGGAGACAGAGCGCCTTCCCCGACGCTGACCGGTGATGGATTGAGCGGCGGCGTATCCAGCGGCGCCAGCGGCTCGACGAACGTAGTTGGCAGACCCAGCTTCGGTTGGCGCCGGCCCCAGGGGTCAATTAGCGGACAGGTCTGGTCCCCTTCCTCCAGCGGCGGTTCCGGCGTCAGTGCCGGTTCAGCCACCGGCGCGGCAGGGGCGATCAGCGATGACGCCGCCGCAGGATTGGGTGAAGTCCGTACCGTGGCGGACGCGCCGACCATCGTAGAGTGCGCATCTGCTGTGATGACTCGCAAGCGCAGGCCACGTGCGCGCCGGTCGCGCACTGTGAAGCTCCCGGCGTCATCACCGACCAGAATCAGGCTGCCGGGCGGTTCCGCCACTACATCCACCAGGGCCGGCGTCCCCGGCCGCAGCATCAGCAGCACCGAATCTTCGGGAAACGGCCAGGCCACCACCGTGAAACTGCTGGCTCGCCGATTGCTATTGAGCAGAGTCAGCCGCTGGCCGGGATAGATCGGCCCTACTTCGCGCCAGTCGTCTCCAGTCTCGGCGGCCGCCTGAATCCGGAATACCGGGCGTTCGTTCTCATCCGGCAGATAAATCGCGCGGCCAAACAGAAATTGCACCTCGCCCGCCCGCAAGGTCGAATCCGCTTCCACCTGGTAGCGGATCGTGGCGTGCTCAGCCAGGTAACGCCCCAACTCCTGTTCGTGCAGACGGTGCAGTTCCCGCAACAGCGTCCTGCGGCTGAAACCGTCCTCCAACCGTTCATCGCGCACGTAATCGCGCTCCGGGATGCGGACGATGATGTGGCTGTAGCGCGTTTCCTTGCGCTGGCGGCCTTGCGGAGCGCGTGGATGGCGCTTGAGCGCCTCCATCAGGAACAAACCTTCCTGGCCGCCCCGGACCCGCTCCCACAGCAGTTCGACGTTGAACACGTCCGGAATTTTGCGCAGGGTCGCGCAGATCACGTAATCGGAGGCGACCAGCGCCTCAGTTTGGGTTGGCATGGCTGTTTTCCTCGACTGCGACGGCCAGCGCCACAATCGGCAATACGAACAAGATCAGATGACTGCCGGCAGCCGACAGGAATGGCATCGGCTGGCCCATGACCGGCAGAAACCCCAGATTGGCGCCCCAGGACACCAGCATGTGCGCGCCGAGCAGGGCCGCGCCGCCATACAGGGTAAAATACGCGAATCCACCCAGCGCGGTCAGCCGGTAATCGCCGCGCCCGATCCAGTCCAGGGCACGGTCGGCAATCGTCAGCAACACCAGAATAAATGTGGCCTGCACGCCTACCAAGACCAGCGCCGCCGCGCCGCCCTGCCGGCTCAAAAAGAACGCCGGAGTAAAATCGTTTTCCACTACCGGAATTGCCATGGCCCGGCCATTCACCCCGTCGCCCCAGGCCGCGCCCTGCCAACCGCCGGCGCGAATGGCTTCCAGCGCCCGCCGCAGTTGATAACCGGAATGGGGATATCGTTCTGGTGCGGCCCAAACCTGGATGCGATCCGTTTGCACACTCAGCGGAAAATCCTCCGGTCGGTCGTGCAGCCAGGCGACGCCCAGAGCGAGGAGCAAAATCAGCGCCAGCAGCGCCGCGCTGCCCCCCCAACGCCAGGCCGGTTCGGGATGCGCCCGCAGATAGGCCCAGGCCAGGGCCAGCGCGCCGATCAGCAGCAGCACCAGGGGTGAAAAGTCGCGCAGGAACGCCAGAGCAAAGCCGCTCACCGCCAGCAGCAGCGTCACCGGCCCCAGATAGCGCAGCCAGAGCGAGGGTTTGGCAAAGCTCCAGTCGCGTCCCCACAGGCGTGCGCGCAACATCAAAGCGTAAGCCGCCGCCGTGACCAGCGCCAGCTTGGTCAGCTCGAATGGCTGGAAGCCCGCCCAGCCGCCCTCATCGCCGAACGCGGCTTGCGCCGCCAGCAGCGCCAGTCCCAGACCTCCCAGCAATCGCAAGCCCCAGCGCGCCCGCCGCCCATTCAGCCAGGGATCGGGTTGCTGCCAGCGCCAGAGCGTCCACCCGGCCCAGGCCGCCCAGCCGAACGCGCCGGCCAGCGCCGCGCTGCTGCCACCGTAGCGCAGCCAGCCCGATTCGCCCGCGCCCACCCCCAGTTGCAACAGCGTCGCCAGGCCGCCGCCCAGCAACAGGGTCACTGTTGCCAACAGGCCGGCGCTCCACGGCGAGCGCACGGTCCACAGCCAGACCAGTAATGCCGGCCAGGCCAGCAGATAGGGCCACAACGCCGGCGCGGTCAGGATGCTCACATGCAGACCCAGACCGGCCCCGCCCAGTCCCAGCCCCAGGGCGATGCGCCGCCGGACCGGCTCTTCCGGCCAGCGCCGCTGCCGTCCCGGCCAGACGAACGCCAGCATCAGTGGCGGCAAACCCAGGAGCAACGGCCAGAACAGATCGCTCAGCGCCGCCGGGCGCAGCCAGGCCATCGCTTGCCAGCGCGTCCGCACCGCCGGGGCGGCATCCGGTGGAACCGAACCGGCTGGCCAGCGTTGCGCGCGGGTCAGCACCGCCAGTTCCAGCACCGGTTCGGTGCGGGTAATCCGATAATGCGTGCGGCCGATGATCAGATGGTCGCCGGTCGCCAGCGCAATGGAACGCCGCCACAGTGACTCCGCCGCCGGCGTTCCGACCGCCACGGTCACCGGCAGCCCGTCCAGTCGGCCCGCGTTGCCGGGCCGCAGGGCGAAGCCTGGGCGGGTCGGGGCGATGAGCGCGGTATCCACTGGCACGCCCGGCAATCCCAGCCGGTCCGCGCAATACACCCCACCGCCCAGTCGCAACGGTCGTGGCATCAGGCCGCCCAGCCTCCAGGCCGCCAGTCGCTCGCGCAGCCAGGTCCGGCTGTTGACCACGCATTCCGGCAGCGGTTGACCGTTCCGGCGCAGGTGCAGGCCATCATAGTCCCAGCGCTGGTCGGCGGCTTGCAGCGTCAACTGCTCTGCGCCAGCGGCCAGCACGGTGAAGGACTGATCGCCCACCGCAAACTGCGCGCCCGTGGTCAACGGCCATTCCCGGGTCGGTCGGTCGTCATGGCCACGGGCGGGCCGCCACAACACCTGCTTGCCGGGGGCGATGTTGGCCAGTCGCCAGCCACCGTCCGCTTCGCGGCGCAACAGCACATGCTCACCATCAGCCTGTGGCGCGCGCAACGCCTCGCGGCCCAGCACCAGGCTTCGCCCGGGTTCCAGCGTCACCGTCAGGGCGCGTGGCTCCTGCCAGGCCGGCGCTCGGTACACCGTCCAGCCCACTGCCAGCACTGGCAACAGCCAGATCAGCAGCAACCCGAATGGACGCCGGAACGTCATGGTTCACTCTGCACGGCGGCCAGCGCCGCCAGCCAGTCCGCCACTACCGGTCCGCATTCTTCGCCACCGGTGCCGATGGTATGGCTGATCAGGCAGGCGAATGCCAGCCGGCGCGTTTCGCCCGGCAGCGCGCCCGGTTCCAGCCAGCCCACCAGCCAGGCGTTTTGCACGACGCCGGTTTCATCCAGATCGGCGGTACCGGTTTTAGCGTACAAATAGGGACGAAGGACGTCGAAACGCGAATCGGCAAATGCAGTGCGGGCGGTGCCCGCGCTGACTACGAGTTGCATCCCCTGGCGGATGCGGTCGGCAGCGATGCCCAGCGCCGCACCTTCCGCATCGCTGGCGGACCGCCCGTTCAACTCCGCCAGCAATCGGGGCGCTGCCCGATGGCCAGTGGCGATAGCCGCCGCGACCTCGGCCAGTTGCAACGGCGTAACCTGCATCCGAAAGCCCAGCGCCGCCAGCCGAACCTCGGTGCGGGTGGTGATCGGGTCCAGCGTGGAAGCCGTTGTGCGCAGCACGTCGCCCGTTTCGATCATCCCCGCCGGCAACAGGCCGCCATCCAAATCCTGATCCGCGCCGAAGCCCAGCCCGGCGGCCATATCCAGCAAGGGCCGCGCGCCACGCAAGGCATCCGGCGTCAGCGTCCGGACGCCCGCCAGCCCCGGCGCAGCGGGATCGTCCAGCAGAGTCGCGTCGCTGGTCTCCATCAGCCAGGCAAACCAGGTATTGAGCGAGTCGCGTAATGCTTGCGCCAGACCATAGCGGTTATCGCCATGCCGCTGCATTCGTTCCAGCAGGCTCTCCGCTCCGGCCCCGCCCCGGAAGTTATGTACTGCCGTCGGCGCGGGCCAATCATAATGGATGCCCGGTCGCCGCGCCCACGGCGCGCACCCTTCGGCGTGAGCCGGATAACAGGCCGCGTCCGCCCCGAAATCGTAGGCGTGCGCCAGCGGCAACGACGCCCATTCCGGGTCGCTCAGTCCGGCCAGCAGCGCCGCCCGTTCCGGCCGCTGCGTCGCCTCCCGCTCCAGCAACAGTGCATCCACCAGCTTGAACGCCGAACCCGCCGCGTGCAGCTTGCCGCCATCATGCTGCCAGGCCCAGATGCGTAGCGGACTGCGGCGCGGCTGACCAACCGCGAAACTGTACAGATCGGCCCAGGCTGCGCCGGGCGGCGGTTCCGGACTGTTGGCCGCCGCCAGAATATCGCCCCGGTCGGCGTCCAGCACGACCAGACTGGCCACCCGCGCCGTGCGGTAGGGATCGGCGGATTTAAAGGCGGTGCTGACCGCCGGCAATCGCCCCAGCAACGCCCGCCGCGCTGCCGTCTGTATCTTGGCGTCCACAGTCAACCGTGCATCTACTGCCGTGACACCGTGGTCGCTGAGCCGCGCCAGCGTATAGCCCACTGCACCCTCATGGGCCGGGTCCAGCCCGACCAGCGCCGCCAGTCCCAGCGCCCAGGCGGTTTCGGTGGGCTGGCTGCGTTCCAGCAGTACGGCCCCGGCGCGGTCGCGCACCGTCACCTCCGCCGGCGGCAGCCGAACTGAGGCCGCGCGGGTGGTCGGCGGTGGATCGCGCCAGACCAGCCGCTCGCCCACACGCTGGATGTGGGCGAAGTCATAGTGATAGGCGTCGGGAAAGGCGGTGGCCGGCAACGGTTGAACATCCAGCGTCAGGCCGATGGCGCCCTCGCTCAGTTCCAGGCGCAGCCAGTAGGCCGCCGCCTGACGTCCGTCGCAGGGTCGCGTTTCCAGACAACGAGGTTCGCGAGCCAGCACCGTCGCGCCGGTGACCGTTGGCGCCGCGCCCACCGCCAACACTTCCAGCCGCGCACCGCGTCGCGCTGGCCGATCCAGGGCCAGGCGAAACCGGACTGGTGGTCGTCCCGCCAGCGCCGGCCAGCGCGCCACCCGCCGCCACGATTCCCAACCGCTGGGAATTTCGGCGAACAGCCGCCCGGCCAGCGGTGGCATGGCGGCGGTCAGCATCAGCGGCGCGTCGCCCCATTCGGCTCGCCAGTCACCCGTAGTCGTGAATTCCGGCCGCCAGCGCACCGCTGCCAGAAGTTGCCGACTGTTGAATACCTCGACCTGCTGGCGCACGTAGCGGCCGGGCGCGCTGAAGTGCAGCGTCCGGTGAAGCTGGCGAATTTGCTCGTCCCAAGGTCCGTTCAACCAGTCGGGTTCGCCATCGCGCGGGGCCAGCCATTCAGGATGTTCGCGGGCGTACAGCCGCCGCAGCGGCAGATCGGCCGGGGCGGCCACGATCCGGCCATCTTCGCCTGGCCGCAACAGACCAGCCGCCAGGGCCTGGTCGAACAACTGGGCGTCCTCGCGGCGCGGCGGCGGCGCCGCCGGAGCGACATGGCGGCCGGGGGCCAGATGCAGTTCCCGCGTCGGTCGCCCGTCCCCCGGATACCACAACACAGCGCGCGGCTCGGTCCTGGAATCGGTTGCTTCTCCAGCGACGGCACCGTACACGCTGACCCGCAACCGGCCAAACGAACAATCCCGCTCCGCCAGTCGGCGCACCCGCACCGCGTGGTCGTAATACTCGGCTTTTGGGGGTTCGCCTGCGTTCCACAACAGCCACAGGTCGCGTCGGAACGTCAGCGCCGGGCCGGAACCACTGGCCGCCGTATCCGCTAGCAGCAATACGGGTCGGCGGTCGCGCACGGTCGCCTGCAACGGCTCCGCGTCGGCGTAGGGCCGCAATGGCGCGCTGGCCGGCTCCATCGTTACCGTGAACGCGGGGACATCCACGCCGCCGGGGCCATCGTCCAGCAAAGGATTCTTCAGGCCGTAATTGGCCGGACGCGGCGGCTGGGCGGCCAGATTGGCGGCGGCGGCTTCCCGGGCCTGCGCCCAGTCCCAGCCGACATAGAGCGGCAGCAGCGGGGCGGTAGCGGACGTTGAGGCGCGCTGATCGCACAGCGACACCTCCTGTTGACCAAGGAGCCGGCGCGGCCCCTGGATGAGCAGCAGGCCCTGACTGGGAACGAGACGCTGGAAGCCAGCGCCGGATGGAATGATCAGTTCCGGGTCCGGAAAATCCGCCGGCAAGCGCGGCAGTTCAGCCGGCGCTGTCGCTGACTGCGCGTACAAAGCCGCCAGCCGGCTGTGCAGCAGACCGACGCTGAACAGAATGCCCAGTGCAAATACCAGCGGTGTCAATATCCGGCGGCGGGCGACGCCATTGAGCGGCGGTATGGGTTCCATACGGAACGATGCAAAGTATTAACTGTTGTAATTGATCACCCTGCTAATCCAGCCAGATCAGCGTGGCCATCCGTCCGGTTTGATTCTCGCGGCGATAGGAAAAAAACCGCTCCGGCTCGCTGAAGGTGCAATAAGCGCCGCCGTAAATCGCTGAAACGCCCAGCGCGCGCAATTGTCGCCGGGCCAGTTCGTAAAGATCCGCCAGCCAGCGCCCAGCGGGCGACGGTCGGAAACAGCCGGCGTTACCGACCTCCAGCGCCAGAAACGCAGCGCGCACCTCTTCTCCGACCTCGAATGCAGCGGGACCAATCGCCGGTCCCAGCCAGGCCAGCAGTTCCGCCGGTGGGACTTTCATACTCGCCACGGTGGCGGCGATCACCCCCTGCGCCAGCCCGCGCCAGCCGCCATGCGCCGCCGCCACCATCGTACCATCCCGATCACAGAGCAAAACCGGCAGGCAATCGGCGGTCATCACTACACAAGGCTGACCCGGCGTGCGGGTCCAGGCCGCATCGGCGGCAACCGGTTCGCGCACCATCCCGGCATTGATGACCCGTGCGCCATGAACCTGGTCCAGCCAGGCCGGTTCGGCGGCATAACCCAGCATTTGCGCCAATCGCCGCCGATTTTCAGCGACATGGGCCGGATCATCGCCCACATGTTCAGCCAGATTCAGGCTGTCGTAAGGCGATGCGCTGACGCCGCCCAGCCGGGTAGTGCTGAACGCTCGCACGCGCGCCGGCGCCGGCCAGTCGGGGAAGAGCAAGGATTGCCGTCGCCATTCACTCATGTCGTTGTTCCGCATCTTCGCTTAGCACCGCCAGCAGGTCAGCCAGATCAGCCGGAATTTCCGCCTGCCATTCCAACCGTTCACCGGTGACGGGATGAACCAGGGCCAGCCGTTCCGCGTGCAACGCCTGCCGCCGAAAGTGTTGCATCACTTCGAGGCAACGCGGCGATGCGTGCGGTGGCAACCGTAGCCGCCCGCCATAGACCGGATCGCCCAGCAGCGGCAGGCGGATATGCGCCAGGTGGACCCGAATCTGATGGGTGCGGCCGGTTTCCAGCTTGACCCGCAGCAGGGTATGAGCGCGAAACCGGCGCAGCACGCGATAATGAGTTACCGCTGGCTTGCCGCCGGGCGTGACCGCCATCCGTTGCCGATCCACCGGATGTCGGCCCACGGGCGCGTCCACCATTCCACCGGCCACTGGCGCACCATTGACCACCGCCAGATAGTCCCGTTCGATGCGCCGCGCCTGCAACTGTTCAACCAGGGCGGTATGCGCCCGCAGGCGGCGCGCGACTACCAGCAGACCGGTCGTGTCCTGGTCCAGCCGATGCACCAGCCCGGCGCGCGGCAAGGTCGCCAGTTCCGGGTAATGATGCAACAGGGCGTTCACCAGAGTCCCGTCGCGATGGCCCGCCGCGGGATGCGCCACCAGGCCGGCGGGTTTGTTGATCACCAGCAGATCAGCGTCTTCATAGCAAATAGCCAGCGGAATGTCCTGGGCGACAGCGGTGGTTTCTGTGGCTGGCGCCAGCTCGCCGCAAACGGTTTCGCCACCGCTGACCGGATCGCGCGGCCGGCGGATATGACCGTCCACCCGCAGTTGACCGGTTTTGAGCCAGTGTTGCAGGCGATTACGGGAATAGGTTGGCAACAGTTCCGCCAGCGCCTGATCGAGTCGCATCCCGGCGCAACTGGCCGGAATCTGGCAGTCAATCCGTTCGGTCGGCGGCATGATGGTTTTTGCCGGTTCGGGGTTTATACTGAAATTCATGATTCATTCTACTCTGGACAATCGCCGTTCATGCTGTCATCCATCCACCGCACCCTGAAACTGCTGTTCGTCGGCCTGCTCGCCGCCGCCCTGTTGACCGGCTGCGCCCTGCTGCCGGAACAAATTGACGAAACCAAAGGCTGGTCCGCTCAACGCCTGTACAGTGAAGCCAAAAGCGCCATGAGCGATGGCAATTACAAAACCGCGCTCGAATATCTGGACAAGATTCAGGCGCGTTATCCGTTTGGCCGCTATGCCCAGCAGGCGCAACTGGACACCATTTACGTTCAGTACAAGGACAATGAGCCGGACGCCGCGCTCGCCGCCGCCGACCGCTTCATCAAGGCCAACCCGCGCCATCCCTATGTGGACTATGCTTATTACATGAAGGGACTGGTAAATTTCGAGCGCAGCAACACCCTGATTGACCGGCTGGCGCCCAACGACCGCTCCAGAACCGACACCGTGACCGCCCGGCAGTCCTATAACGACTTTTCCGAACTGGTGCGGAAATTCCCGGGCAGCCAGTATGCCGAGGACGCCCGGCAGCGGATGGTGTTCCTGCACAACAGCCTGGCGGCCTACGAGGTCAATGTCGCTGCCTTCTATATGGAACGCAGCGCCTATGTCGCGGCCGCCAACCGCGCCAAGTATGTGCTGGAAACCTACGCCCGCACGCCCGCGGTGGAGGATGCGCTCGCCATCATGACCCAGGCCTACGTCAAGATGGGTATGCCGCGCCTGGCTGCTGACAGTCTGCGGGTGCTGGAACGCAACTATCCGCAATCGCCGGAACTGCCCAGGCTGAACGCGCTGGTCAAAAGCGCCGGCTGAGCAGTTGACCGATCCCTCACCCCTTTCATCCGCCCGAGGGCCGCGCCATGTGGGATTTTTTTGGAACCGTCCGCCATCGTCATTCCATCCGCAAATACCAGCCGGATATGCCGGTCGAGGCGGAAAAGCTGCACGCTATTCTGGAAATGGCCTGTGCTGCGCCGTCGGCGGGCGACTTGCAGGCCTACCGAATCATCGTGGTGCGTGATCCCGCCGAACGCCGGGCGCTGGTCCATGTCGCCCACGAACAGGGCTTTATCGCCGAAGCGCCGGTCTGCCTGGTGTTTTGCGCCGACCCGGCCCGCTCGGCGGCCACCTTCGGTGAACGCGGCGCCCGTCTGTACGCGGTGCAGGACGCCACCATCGCCGCTGCTTATGCCCAACTAGCCATTGTCGCCGCCGGCATGGGTTCGACCTGGGTCGGCTACTTCGACGAAGAACAGGTGCGCGCCGTGCTGGGTCTGGAGCCGGGATTGGTTCCCATTGCGCTGATGAGTCTGGGCTACCCGGCGGAACTGCCGGAACCGAGTTCGCGCCGGCGGCTGGATGAAGTCATCGGGTGGCGTTGAGGACGGCTCATGCAGCCGTCCGCAATGCTTGCAGCAACCGCTCGTGGATCCCGCCAAAACCGCCGTTGCTCATGATCAACACCTGGGTT
>CALMNY010000465.1 GCA_937872125.1 uncultured Candidatus Competibacteraceae bacterium
TCCCTGATGGAGGAACTGGAAGCGGTGGACTGGTACAACCAGCGCGTGGACGCCTGCAGGAATGCGGAATTAAAGGCCATCCTCGCCCACAACCGGGACGAGGAAAAGGAACACGCGGCCATGGTGCTGGAGTGGATTCGCCGGCAGGATCCTGCCTTCGATAAGGAGTTGAAGGATTATCTCTTTACCGGAAAGCCCATCGCCCACGGCCACGAATAACCTGAAAACTACCCTTTCCCGCCGGGCTGAGTTCATCGCCCCGCCTTGCGGGAACGGGCGTTCAGCGGGGAGAAAGCAGTTCCCGCAAACCGGGCAGCCACTCGCTGAGAACCTGCACGGCTTCGGGATCCTGGGCCATGCCGCTGATCACGTGCGCCCCGGCCGCACCGCCGCCTACCGCGTAATAGCCGACTGCGCCGCCGCCGACAGCAATGCCGCCGACTGCACCGCCGCCAATGGCGATGCCGCCCACCGCCAGGCCACCGATCGCCAGCAGACCGGTGCTCAGGCCGCCAAAACCCAGCACCAACCCCAGCGCCAGGCCGCCAAAGGCTACGACGCCACGGGCAATGCCACCTACGGCCAACCCCCCCGTTGCAATGTCGCCAATGGCGATAATTCCGCGTGCATGGCCGCGCAGTTCGCCTTTTTCCGGGTCGGGTCCCAGGGCAATGTGGTACAGCGGCAGGCCCCAGTAAGAACGGTCGGACCGCTTGCGAATGCCCCGATAGGGATAGCTGCGCTTTTTCAGCATCGCGACTTCCTGTTCGAGGGCCGCGATGCGTTGCTTGAGTTGGTCGGAATCGTCACGCATGAGTCATCCACCCCTAATAGCTCGATGGTGAAATTTTAGATCAGTCCGTTCAGTTCCGCCGGCTCAAAGAATTATTCTTAATATAACAATAAATTAAGAAGTTCAGCGGATTGGATGGCTCCCACGCTGAATGTCGGAGCGAGAGTCAATTCTGCGCAATGCCCTTGAGGATTTCGGCGTATTGGTTGGCGTCGGTAGTCCGCAGCAGGCGCTGAATGATCCCGTTTAACACGCCGACATCGCTGTCCTGAATCGCGCGCTTGACTTCCAGCAGGTTGTTGGGGTGCATACTGAATTCGGTCAGGCCCAGACCCAGCAACAGCCGGGTATAGCGTGGGTCGCCGGCCATCTCCCCGCACAGGCTGACCGGAATCCCCGCCCGCCGACCCGCGCGGATGGTGTGGCGGATCAGGGTCAACACCGCCGGGTTTAGTGGGTCGAACAGATAGTTAACCTCGTCATCCACCCGGTCAATCGCCAAGGTGTACTGAATCAGATCGTTGGTGCCGATGGACAGGAAATCCAGATAGCGGGCGAACTGGTCCGCGCACACCGCCGCCGCCGGAATCTCGATCATCCCGCCCACCGGCAGATTTTCATCGAACGGCAGACCACGGTCACACAACTCTTGCTTGGTCTCCGCCACCAGCCGCAGGACCTGGAACACCTCGTGGATCGAGCAGAGCATCGGGATCATCATCCGCACCGGGCCGTAGGCCGAGGCGCGCAGAATGGCCCGTAACTGCGGACGAAACATGGCCAGGTCTTTCAGGCACATCCGAATCGCCCGCAAGCCCAGCGCCGGATTGGTGCACACCGGCCCACCGCGCCCCCCGTCCACCTGTTTGTCCGCTCCCAGGTCAGAGGTGCGAATAGTGATCGGCTTGCCTTCCAGGGTCTTGATCACGTGCAGGTAGGACGCCAGATGCTCCTCCTCATCGGGGAAGTCGCTCCGGTTCATGAACAGGAACTCGGTCCGGTACAAACCGATGCCATCCGCCGCCACATCCCGCACCGCGATGGCGTCCTCCGGTAATTCGATGTTGGCGTGCAGGCCGATCAACACCCCGTCACGGGTCACTGCCGGCTGGCCCTTCAGCTTGTTCAGTTCGCGCTGCTCGCGGCGCTCCTCCTGTTGCTTGTGGCGGTAATAACGCAGGATGCGCTCGTCCAGCCCGACCAGGATCACCCCCTGGCGGCCATCCACGATCACCGGCTCGTCGTTGCCCAGATAGGCGCGGGCGTTGCGCGCGCCCACCACTGCGGGAATCCCCAGGCTGCGCGCCAGAATGGCGGTGTGCGACAGCGGGCCGCCATACTCGGTGACAAAGGCCAGCACACCCTGATGCTGGATCAGAATGGTGTCCGCCGGGGTCAGATCATCGGCGACCACGATGCGACCTTCCAGCCGCGTCGCCATCAGCTCGGCATAGGCGGGATCGCTGAGATAGGCCGGGTCTTCGGCCAGCAGAATGCGCCAGATCCGCCGCACCACATGATCCACGTCCTCCTTGCGGGTGCGCAGATAGGGATCATCCATGTCGTCGAACACTTGCACCAGAGAATCGCGCTGGATTTTCAGCGCCCATTCGGCATTACAGCGGTGGGCGCGGATCAGTCGAACCGGCGCCTCGGTGAACGTGACGTCCTCCAGCATCAGCAGGTGGGCGTCAATGAAAGCGGTGACATCGCCGGGCGCCGTGGCTGGAATCCGCAGCCGGATATCCTGCAACTGCTGGCGGGCCACCGCCAAGCTATTCAGGAATCGCTGGACTTCGTCCTCGACGATGGCGTCCGGGATGGTGTATTCCGTGATTTCCGGCTGGTTGCGCTCCAGCAGATAGGTTCTGCCGATGGCGTATCCTCGGGAAACCCCAATGCCATGCAGCGAAAACGGCATGGAGCAGACCTCTCATTCGTCCTCGTCGAAACGGCGACGGACCAGATCATCGAGTTCTTCCAGCGCCTGGGCCGCTTCCGGGCCACTGGCGCACAGTTCCAGCCGGGTTCCCCGCGCGGCGGCCAGCATCATCACCCCCATGATGCTCTTGCCGTTGACTTCGCGCCCGCTGCGCAATATGCGGATGTCGGCATTAAAGCCAGCGGCCAGCGTCACGAATTTGGCAGCGGCGCGTGCGTGTAACCCCAGCTTGTTGATGATGACGATTTCCCGTTTCAACACTCTGGCGTCCCCAGGGTCGGCAGTCGGCATGGTGGCATGGTTTTAGGGTTTATTTTAGTTCTCGATGACGGACCATGACATAGTCGCGCATTCCGCGGAAATGCCGGGCCAGGGCGTCGGCGATGAACACCGAGCGATGCTGGCCGCCGGTGCAGCCGATAGCGACCGTCAGATAGCTGCGATTGCTGGCCTCGAAGCAGGGCAGCCAGGTTTCCACGAAGCGGCGCAGGTCGGCGATCATCGCCATCACCTCCGGCTGGCGCTCCAAAAAGTCCATGACCGGACGATCCAGGCCGGTCAGCGGCCGCAGTGGCGGCTTCCAATGGGGATTAGGCAGGCACCGCACGTCGAACACAAAATCGGCATCCGCCGGCACGCCGTTTTTGAAGCCGAAGGATTCGAACAATAGCGACATCGCCTCCGGCGGGGTGCCATGGACCCGGGCGCGCACCAGATCGCGCAACTGGTAGAGGTTGGTTTCGCTGGTGTCAATGATCAGATCGGCGCAGGCGACAATCGGTTCCAGCAGACGCCGTTCCTGGCGAATCGCCTCGCGCAGGGGCACGCTGCCCGCGTCCAGCGGATGCCGGCGGCGGGTCTCGCTGTAGCGCTTGAGCAGAATTTCCTCGGCGGCTTGCAGGAACAGCACGTCCACGGTGAGGTCGCTGGCGCGCAGTTCAGCAAGCGTGGCGGGAAACTGGTTCAATTCATCAATGAAATTGCGCGCATCCACGCCTACCGCCACCGTCGGCGGCAACAGATCGCTGGCGGCGCGAATTTCCCCCGCCAGCGGCAGAATCAGCTTGAATGGCAGATTGTCAACACAGTAGTAATCCAGGTCTTCCAGAGTCTGCAAGGCAATGGTCTTGCCGGATCCGGACAAGCCGCTGACGATGATTATGTGCATGGTGCAGCCCTTGCCATGGCTTTTTCCACCCGCGCCGTCAAATCCTGCTCGGCGCAATAACCGCCCAGCCGCAGGATGTGATCGCGCACCGCGCATTCCACCAGCACCGCCAGATTGCGGCCCGGCGCAATCGGCAGGGTGATCGCTGGCACGCTTACGCCCAGAATGACCCGGGTATCCCGCATCCCCTGCAACCGGGATTCGGCCGGCGGCGCAATCTCTTCGATCTTCACCAGATGGATGATCAGCCGCACCCGCTTGTTGCGCTTGATGGCGCTGTCGCCGAACATGCGGCGGATATTGAGAATCCCCAGCCCGCGCACCTCGAGCAAATCGCTCAAGGTCGGTGGACAGGCGCCTTCCAGAATATCGGGGGCCACCCGGGTCAGCGTGGGGGTGTCATCGGCGATCAGCCGGTGGCCACGGCTGATGAGTTCCAAAGCCAGTTCGCTCTTGCCCACGCCGCTGCCGCCGGTAATCAGCAGGCCCATGCCAAAGACCTCCAGCAGCTCGCCATGCACTACGGTGGAGGCTTCCAGGCCATGTCGGTAGCTTTCGAGCCGGTCCAGAACCACCGCCAGCGGGGTCGGGCTGTACCAGAGCGGAACGCCCGCCGCGTCGGCGCCGACCCGCAGCGCCTCGGCCAGACCGGGTTCGCTGCACGTCAGAATCGCGCCGGTCGGAAATCCCAACAGACTGCCAAGCAGTTCTGTGCGGGCCGCCGGCGTCAGCCGGTTCAGAAAGCGGCTTTCGTCGGGGCCTAGAATTTGCACCCGCGCCGGCTGAATCCAGTTCATCCGGCCATACAGCGGGGCGCTGGCTTCGAGGGGCGACCACAGGATGTGATCCGCCCCGGCCAGCCCTCCGAGCCAGCGCAGGTCCAGGACAGCCTCCAGGTCCTGAAAGAGGGCTTGGGCGCGCAGGGGCGGCGTCATGGCGCGGGCATCGCGGCGGGCCGCCAATCCCGGAGCCGCTCGAAGAGCGCCTGGTCGGAATCAGTTTCCCGCAATTGCTGACAAAAGGCCCGGTCGCTGAACATCTCCGCCAGATAGGCGAGGATCTTGAGATGCTCGTCCGTATAGTGATCCGGCACCAGCAGGCCGAACACCAAGTCCACCGGTTGCCGGTCGATGGCGTCGAAATCCACGCCCTTTTTGAGCTTGATGAACGCGCCAATCGCCTGCTGGCTCTGGCTGAACCGGCCATGGGGCAAGGCGACCCCATGGCCCAGACCCGTGCTCCCCAGGCGCTCCCGACCGATCAGGCTGTCGAAGATCGGCCGGGCCGTCAAATCGGCTTGCCCCGTGGCCAGCAGCTCGCTCAACGTTTCGATGACCCGCTTTTTGCTGGCCACCTCGCGGTCGCAGACGATCCGCTCGCGGGTAATCAGGTCCGTGATGTCCATCACCGTGTCCGCGCGCTAGGGTTGAGGATAATCGCGCGCCTTGTCGCCGCGATGCTTTTCCGTCATTTTCTCCTTGTGCTTCTTGATTTGCCGGTCGAGTTTGTCGCTCAGAGCGTCAATGGCGGCGTACAGGTCTTCATCTACGGCATCGGCGTAAATCTCGTTACCGGCCACATGGATCGTCGCCTCGGCCTTCTGCCGCAGTTTTTCGACGCTGAGGATTACCTGGGCGCTGGTGACGTTATCGAAGTGCCGCTCGATGCGCTCCAGCTTGTCATGCACATAGCTGTGCAGCGCTTCGGTGATTTCCACATGGTGTCCGCTCAGTTTGATTTGCATATGGACTCCTGACTGGCAGGTTTCGCTCAGTGATGAGAATCGGAACCGATCCGGCTGGCGCGGTTCCAGCGGCGGCGGGTTTGGCGTTATCGTTTCTCAACCCCCGCCAGACGCGCCTCCGATTCCCGTGGTTGCCCCTCGCGGGGCGGAAATCCCCGTCCAGCTTCAGACGAGGCGCTTACGATCCGAGGACGACGCAATAGCCATCGCTTCCCGATATTTTGCCACTGTCCGCCGCGCTACCTGAATCCCTTCCGCTTCGAGCTGTTTGGCGATTTTGTCGTCGCTAAGCGGCTTGGCGGGGTTTTCAGCCTGGATCAGCTTGCGGATCATGGCGCGGATGGCGGTGGAGGAACACTCGCCGCCATCGCGGGTGCCGACATGGCTGGAAAAGAAATATTTCAGCTCGTAGAGGCCGCGCGGGGTGTGCATGTACTTTTGCGTGGTCACCCGCGAGATGGTGGATTCGTGCAGACCCAGTACCTCGGCGATGTCGCGCAGGATCAGCGGCTTCATGTATTCATCGCCCTGCTCCAGAAACTCGCGCTGGCGCTCGACGATGCAGGTTGCGACCTTGAGCAGCGTTTCGTTACGGTTTTGCAGGCTCTTCAGGAACCAGCGCGCTTCCTGCAAGTGGTTTCTGAGGCAGGCGACGTCGCCGTTCTGGCCCACGCGGCGCGTTAACGCGGCGTAGCGCGGGTTGATCCGCAGCTTGGGTATGCTTTCGGGATTCAGCTCGACCCGCCAGCCCTGGCGCTGGCGGTAAATCAGCACGTCCGGGATGACATATTGCGGCAGGGCGGTGGACCAGCGAGCGCCAGGATGCGGATCCAGCGACTGGATCAGAGTGACGATGCCTTGCAGCGCCTCACGCGATACTTTCAGCCGCCGCATCAGGGCGGTGAAGTCGTGATTCGCCAGCAGTTCCAGATGCTGCTCGACCAGGGAGCGGGCCTCGGCCAGCCACGGCGTATCCGCCGGCAGCGCTTCCAGTTGCAGCAGCAGGCATTCCGCCGGGGTGCGTGCGCCGACCCCCTGTGGATCAAACCGCTGCACCCGCCGGAGCACCGTCTCGGCTTCGGCGGGCGTTACAGTGAATTCATCGCGCAGGCCTTGGCAAAGGTCCATCAGCGGCAGCGTCAGATAGCCGGAGTCGTCAATGGCGTCAATGATGGCGGTGGCGACCGCCAGCTCGCGGTCGTCGAACGGGGTCAACCGCATTTGCCAGTACAGATGCTCATGCAGGGACTCGCCGGCGCCCGCGTAGCGTTCATAGGGATCCCAGTCTTCGTCCTCGCCGCGCGAATAGCGGGTTTCACCATCATACGACTCGTAGATATCTTCCCAGACGCTATCCACCGGCAGTTCATCGGGCATCGTCTCCGTCGTGGCGCTGATTTCGGTTTCGGGGCGGGCGTCCGCTATCGCCTGGGCGGCCAGGGTCTCTGGCGGCACGGGCACCTCCTGCGGCTCGTCGCTGCGCTCCAGCATTAAATTAGAGTCGAGGATCGCTTGCACCTCCGCCTGCAAATCCAGGCTGGATAGCTGCAACAGCCGAATCGCCTGTTGCAGTTGGGGGGTCATGGTGAGTTGCTGACCCAGGCGTAGTTGCAATGACTGTCTCATAACACTTCAATCCGGCCCCGGCGGCGGTGAACCTTAATCCACCCTCATTCTAGTCGGTTTTCAGCGCTATAACAGCGTCGTTGGCGCGCGCCGGCCGGTCCCAACTGAAACGATTCGCCCAGATAAACCCGGCGCACCTGCTGGTTAGCGAGAATC
>CALMNY010000466.1 GCA_937872125.1 uncultured Candidatus Competibacteraceae bacterium
TCTCGCCGCCGGAAATGATGATGTCCTTGGAGCGGTCCTTGATGTCAATGTACCCATCCTCGTGCCAGACCGCCAGATCGCCGCTGTGGAACCAGCCCCCCCGGAACGCCTCCTCAGTCGCGCCGGGATTCTTCAGATATCCTTTCATGACGTTGTTGCCGCGCATGAAGATTTCGCCAATGGTCTCGCCATCCATCGCTACCGGCTCCAACGTCTGGGCATCGGCTACCATCAGCCCTTCCAGCATCGGATAGCGCACGCCCTGCCGGGACTTGAGCGCCGCCCGTTCCGGCAGGCTCAACTCGTTCCAGTGGTCGTGCCAGGCGCACACCACCGACGGGCCGTAGGTCTCGGTCAGGCCGTAGGTGTGGGTGACATCGAAGTTCATCCGCTCCATGCCCTCGATCACCGCTGCTGGCGGCGCCGCGCCCGCCGTCATCACCTTGACCGGATGGTTGATGCCGGCCTTCATCTCGTCCGGGGAGTTCTTGAGCAGGTTCAGGACAATCGGCGCCCCGCAGAAGTAGTTGACCTTCTCCTGCTTGATCAGATCGAAGATCAGATCGGCGCGGACCTGGCGCAGGCAGACGTTGGTGCCCACGGCGGCGGCGATGCTCCACGGGAAGCACCAGCCGTTGCAATGGAACATCGGCAGGGTCCACAGATAGACCGGGTGCAGGCCCATGTTCCACACCAGCACGTTGCTGACCGCGTTCAGGTAAGCGCCGCGATGGTGGTAGACCACGCCCTTCGGGTTGCCGGTGGTGCCGGAGGTGTAGTTCAGGGAAATGGCCTGCCACTCGTCGGCGGGCAGCGACCAGGCGAATTGCGGATCGCCCTCGGCCAGCAGCGATTCATAGTCCAGCGTTCCCAGCTTCTCGCCGCCGACAAACAGTGGGTCGTCCACATCAATGATCAGCGGGCGTTTCTGGGGCTGGATCAGCCGCAGCGCCTTGCCGATGGTCTCGGAGAACTCGCGGTCGGTGAACAGCACCTTGGCCTCGCCGTGTTCGAGCATGAAGGCGATGGCTTCGGCATCCAGCCGGATGTTCAGGGTGTTCAGCACCGCCCCCATCATCGGCACGCCGAAGTGCAATTCGAACATTTCGGGAATGTTGGGCAGCATCGCCGCCACCGTGTCGCCCAGGCCGATGCCGCGCCGCTGGAGCGCCGAGGCCAGTTGCCGACAGCGGGCGTAGGATTCGGCCCAGGTGCGCCGGACTGCGCCATGCACCACGGCGAGGTGGTCGGGATAGACCGAGGCGGCGCGTTCGATGAAGGTCAGCGGGCTCAGCGGCACGAAATTGGCGGCGTTCCGGGCCAAGCCCATTTCGTAGGGATTCGTAGCAGCAGTCATGCGATGTGATCCTCGTTGTTTCGGGTGAAAGGGTAGGGGCACGGCGGCGCCGTGCCCCTACAGGGGTTCGACCGGGCAGGGTGTTCTATGGAAATCACCCAGCAGCGGCGGTTTAAGCGTCCGACCGCTTCAACAGCCTTTCCAGGTCGGTTTGCGCTTGGCGATGAAGGCGTCAATGCCTTCGCGGGCATCCTCGCTGTTCATGTTGCAGGCCATGACTTCGCTGGCGCAGGCGTAGGCTTCTTCCAGGCCCATGCCCAACTGCCGGTAGAACAGCTCCTTGCCCATGGCGATGGCCAGCGGCGACTTGTTGCCAATGGCGTCCGCCAGTTGCCGGACAGCGGCGTCGAGTTGCTCCAGCGGCGCGATGCGGTTGATCAACCCCTGGCGCAGGGCGGTCGGCGCATCAATGAACTCACCGGTCAGCAGCAGTTCCAGGGCCTGCTTGCGGTTGAGATTGCGGCTCAGCGCCACGCCGGGAGTGGCGCAGAACAGGCCAACGTTGATGCCGGAGGTGGCGAAGCGGGCGTTGTCGGCGGCGACCGCCAGATCGCAGGCGGCGACCAGTTGGCAACCGGCCGCGGTGGCGATGCCCTGGACCCGGGCAATGACTGGTTGCGACAGGCGGTTGATGGTCAGCATCACCCGCCCGCACTGGGCGAACAGCGCCTGGTGAAAGGCCGGATCGGTGTGAGCGCGCATTTCCTTGAGATCGTGACCAGCGCAGAACGCCGGGCCGGCCCCGGCGATGACGACCACCCGGATGGTTTTATCGGCGGCGACGGCGTCCAGCACTGCTTGCAACGCTCCCAGCATGGCCTGTGACAGCGCGTTATACTGTTTGGGACGGTTAAGGGTCAGCGTAGCGACGCCCGCTTCATCCTGGCGTAGCACCAGTGCGTCTTCGGTAGGTACAGTGGCGGTCATGGTCATAATCCTCAAGACTGGAAAGCCGTTTTTGGGAGAGAGGGGATGGTTACCCATTTTAACCTAGCGCCCACCGCTACGGGGCCTAACGGGGCATTTCGCCGCTCTTTCTCGATCAAGGCCATTCGCCCATGAATCCCTCCCCTACTTCGATGGTCTACCTGATAGGCGCTGACCTGACGCTCGGCGAGGCGCTGCAAGGTTTGCTGAAGTCTGTCGGGTTGCCGACCCTGGCGTGCCCCGATATCGAGGCGTTTCTGGCGGTCTATCGGCCCGATAAGCCGGCCTGTCTGCTGCTGAATGCGGAGGTGTCAGGCGGCGGCAATGCGCTGGGCCTTCAACAGTGCCTGCGTGAGCAGGGGATTGATGCGCCGGTGATTATCATCGCCGATCATGCCGATGTCGCCATGGCGGTGACCGCCCTGCGGCAAGGTGCGCTGGATTTCCTTGAAAAGCCGTTCAATGAGCAACTTCTGCTCGATGGCGTTCACCAGGCGCTGACTATGGACGTGACGCGCTGCCGCGCCCGGGCCCAATGCGATGATTTGCGCCGCCGATTCGATACGCTGACCGCGCGTGAGCAGGATGTGTTGCACTGGGTAGTGCAAGGGCTGTCCAATCGGGAAATCGCTGAAACACTGAATCTGAGCCGCAAGACCGTCGAAGTCCACCGCGCCAAAGTAATGCACAAAATGGCGGCCGACACCCTGTCGCAACTGGTGCGGATGGCGGTGGCTATTGGCATTCTCAAGCTCTACGAAGCAGAGACCTGATTGCAAGCCTCATCCCTTCCAAATCCGATCAATCTGGCCATTATGTGTTTGATTATTATTGCTTATCGCATTCATCCTCGTTATCAGTTGCTGGTTGCGGCCAACCGGGATGAATTTCAGGACCGGCCGACTGCGCCACTGGCGTTCTGGCACGACAGCCCGCACGTGCTCGCAGGTCGTGACCTCAAGGAAGGCGGAACCTGGCTGGGCGTCACCGGCGCGGGCCGATTCGCCGCGCTCACCAACTACCGCGATCCGCGCCATGTGCTGCCGAACGCACCCTCGCGTGGCCATCTGGTCAGTGCCTATTTACAAAGCGACGAGCCGGCCCGCACCTATCTCGACCGGCTGGCCCCACGCGCTACGGTCTATAACAGTTTCAACCTGCTGCTGGGCGATGAAACCGGCTTGTACTATTACTCCAATCGCACTGGCGGGGTTCAGGCGTTGACGCCGGGGCTATACGGTCTCAGCAATCACCTGCTGGATACGCCGTGGCCGAAACTGGAGCGGGGACGACGCGCCTTGCGGCAGGTGCTGGATCACGGGGCCGATCCAACGCCCGACGAGTTGCTGCGCCTGCTGGCGGATCGCACGCCGGCCCCGGATGAGGAACTGCCCGACACAGGCGTGCCGCTGGAATGGGAACGCTGGCTGTCGCCGATCTTCATCGAGGCGCCCGGTTATGGCACCCGATCCTCGACTGTACTGATGGCGGGCACGGGCGGCTGCGCCCGTATGGTGGAAAGGACCTGGCTGGACGCCAGTCAGCGGGAGTTCGAACTGGAGTGGCCGCGCGAATATTGGCGGGGATGAATACGGATGGCCGGCAATCAGGTCACTGCCTGTTCAGGCGTACCCCAATCGGTTATGCTTGGCCCGCTGCATAACCATAAACCCGAACACGGGTAGCCTGGTTTCTCTGCGAGTCCCGCCTTGTTTAGCCCCGATAGCTCAGTTGGATAGAGCGCACCCCTCCTAAGGGTGAGGTCACAGGTTCAATTCCTGTTCGGGGCGCGCCTTAAACCGCCAGCAGCGGTTAGCAACACCCGTAAAACCCTGCCCTCACGCCTAAAGAAGCTTGGCTTGGCCAATAAAATACCGGTTCCAGGCAGATGAAAATCCTTCAAAGCTGGGATGATGGAGTAGTGGACGATGTCCGGCTGACCGGGTTGCTACGCCGGTATCAGGCCAGGGCGACGTTCAATCTGAATCCGGGTTTGCACCCGCCGGGGCGTTCGTTCAGTTGGCGGTATGGCGACAAGGAGGTTTGGCGACTCGGTCGGGAGGAACTGGCCGAGGTGTACGCCGGCTTCGAGATCGCCAATCATTCCATGACTCATCCGAACCTGCCCGATCTGTCGCCGGAGGCGCTGGACTGGGAAATTCGCGAAAGCCGCCGCCTGTTACAGGACTGGTTTCAACAGCCCGTGCCCGGGTTCTGCTATCCCTTCGGCAGCTTCAATGCAGCGGTAAAGGACGCCATTCGGGCTGCTGGTCACCGCTACGCCCGCACGGTAACCGAGGTCGAGCGGCTGTTTCCACCTGCCGACCCGCTGGAACTGGGCGTGAGTTGCCGGTTCAACGAGCCGGCGTTCTGGACCCGCTACGAACGCGCCCGAGCGGTGGATGGTGTATTTCTATTCTGGGGCCACAGCTACGAACTGATCAACGAAGCGATGTGGGCCGATCTGGAAGAGAAAATCGCCCGCATCAGCGCCGATCCAGCGGCGGAATGGGTCCGCATCGAACGCTGGTTTTGAGCGGTTCTAACAGGGACTCTGAAAACCAGGTTCACTATCAATATAAATCAAAGCTTCAGGCGATTTCCATAAAAGACCTTACCAGGCGGGTTCCCTGTAGGGACACGGCGACGCCGTGTCCCTACGGCCCCACAGGTATAATCCTTGCGAAAAATCACCTAACCCCTCCTTCCAGCACATCATTGATGGGCAACGGGTAGCATCCACATGGCGGAAGTGTTGCATCAGGGCCATCGGGAGCGGTTGCGGGCGCGTTTCCTGGCCGAGGGGCTGGATGCGTTCGAGGACCATCAGGTTCTCGAACTATTGCTGTTCCAGACCGTTCCGCGTCAGGATACCAACCCCATCGCCCATCGGCTGATGCGGCGATTCGGCAGCCTCTCGGCCGTGCTGGAAG
>CALMNY010000467.1 GCA_937872125.1 uncultured Candidatus Competibacteraceae bacterium
TTTTATCCGGCGCGGCCTGCTTCATCTTATGGAACAGACCGTTGTCGGTGGCGACGATAAACTTTTTCGCGGACAGCTTGCGCACCGCCTCGACCAGCGCCGTGGTCGAACCCACCACATCGGCCTGGGCAATCACGTCCAGCGGCGATTCCGGATGCACCAGCACCTTGGCGTCGGGATGCTCGGCGCGCAACTTGCGCAACCCGTCCGCCTTGAACGCTTCGTGCACCACGCAGGCGGCGCTCCACAGCAGCAGGTCCACCCCGGTTTCCCGCTGGACGTAGGCGCCCAGATGCCGGTCCGGCGCCCAGATCAGCTTCTCGCCGCGCTCCGCCAGATAGCGCACCACATCCAGGGCGATGCCGGAAGTCACCACCCAGTCGGAACGGGCCTTCACCGCCGCGCTGGTGTTGGCGTAGACCACCACTGTCCGGTCGGGATGCTGGTCGCAGAACGCGGTGAATTCGTCTGCCGGACAGCCCAGATCGAGCGAGCATTCGGCGCGCAAATCGGGCATGAGCACCCGTTTTTCCGGGTTGAGAATCTTGGCGGTCTCGCCCATGAACCGCACCCCCGCCACCACCAGGGTGCTGGATTTGCACTCGGTCCCGAAGCGGGCCATATCGAGCGAATCCGACACGTAGCCGCCGGTCGCCTCGGCCAGTTCCTGCAACTCGGGCGAGGTGTAGTAATGCGCCACCAGCGTCGCGTCCCGTTCAACCAGCAACCGCTGGATGCGTGCGGTCAGCGCCGTTCGTTCAGCGGCGTCCAGCGTCTCAACCACAGTGGGCGGCACTTGCGCCGGCGTCAGGCGGCGATCCTGGATGATATTTTCGGCAATAACTGCGCTCATGAATGTTCTCCGACAGCGGCAATGATGGCCCGGTGGATGATTTCGCTCTTGGATTTCATCTTAGTTTCATTTTGAAACTATTACAAGGTGAGGACGCGATTTTTGCAGAACCCGCCCGGAGGGTAGCGAATTTCGCTAGAATTCGATCCCAAACCCCCAATCGAGGAGAACAGAACAATGACGGCCCAGCGGGAAACGGTGGTGCTGGTGCATGGTTTATACGTGCATGGACTGTGGATGCAGTTGCTTGAATACTGGCTGGAGGAAGCCGGCTACCACACGGTGAATTATTCCTATCCTTCCATTACCCGCACGCCGGCGGAGAACGCCGAGGACTTGCACATGTTGCTGGAGCATGTGGATACGCCGGTCGTGCATTTTCTGGCGCACAGCATGGGCGGACTGGTGGTGCGCCACCTGTTTCACCACTACCCCCAGCGCCGGCCAGGCCGGGTGGTAACCATGGGCACGCCGCATCAGGGCAGTTATGCCGCCCGGATCATGCACTACAGCGGGCTGGGTTATTTCGTCGGGCGGGGGCTGGAAGAAGGCCTGCTGGGCGACGCTCCGACCTGGACTAACTCGCACCAGCTTGGCTCTATCGCCGGCACCTTGAACCTGGGACTGGGGTTGTTGTTTCCCGGAATGCCGGCCCCGGCGGACGGCATGATTGCCGTAGTCGAGACCCAGTTGCCCGGCATGACTGATCATATCTGCCTGCCGGTTTCGCACATGCAGATGCTGGTCGATCCCACGGCGGTCTCCCAAGCCTGCGCGTTCTTCGCCACCGGCCGGTTTCACCATCCGCGCCGGGATAGCAAGATGGTAGACTGAAATAAATATCCTCAATTTCCCCCGCACGGCATTCATTCAGGCACGAGGCTTCGCATGGCAGGACATAGCAAATGGGCGAACATTCAACACCGGAAAAACGCCCAGGACGCCAAACGCGGCAAACTGTTCACCCGGCTGATCCGGGAAATCACGGTAGCGGCCCGCATGGGTGGCGGCGACCCCGGCGCCAATTCCCGGCTGCGGCTGGCGATGGACAAGGGGCTAGTGGCCAATATGCCCCGCGACACCATTGATCGGGCGATCAAGCGCGGTTCGGGCACGCTGGACGGGGTGGAATACGAGGAAATCCGCTACGAAGGCTACGGTCCTGGCGGGGTGGCGGTGATGGTGGACACGATGACCGACAACCGCAACCGCACGGTGGCGGAAGTTCGTCACGCCTTCACCAAATGCGGCGGCAATCTCGGCGCCAGCGGCTCGGTGGCGTTCCAGTTCACCGAACGGGGCGTGTTGAGCTATCCGGCGGGTAGCGACGAGGATCGCATCATGGAAGTCGCCATTGAGGCCGGCGCCGATGACGTGGTGAGCAACGACGACGGTTCGGTGGAGGTGCTTACTGACCCGGAGGCATTCCAGACGGTCAAGGCGGCGATGACCGCCGCCGGGCTGACGCCGGAGGAAGCCGAAGTGACCCAGCGCGCTGCGTCCCCGGTCACGCTGAATTTCGAGGACGCCCAGAAAATGGTGAAGTTGCTGGATCTGCTGGAAGATCTGGACGACACCCAGAATGTCTATTCCAACGCCGACATTCCTGACGCCATTCTGGCGAAACTCTGAGCGTGGCGACGGTTCGGTTGCTCGGCATTGACCCCGGTTCCCGCGTGACCGGCTACGGCATCCTCGACATGGACGGGCCACGCAGCCGCTACGTCGCCAGCGGTTGCATCCAGACCGACAGCGCCCGGCCGCTGCCGGAACGGCTGAAAACGATTTTCGAGGGCGTGGCCGGTGTAATTCGGGAATACCAGCCGGACGAAGCCGCGGCCGAGCAGGTGTTCATGCACCGCAATCCCGATTCGGCGCTCAAGCTGGGGCAGGCCCGGGGTGCGGCGTTGTGCGCGGTGGTAATGGCCGGACTGCCGGTCAGTGAATACGCACCGCGCGCCATCAAGCAAGCCGTGGTCGGCGGCGGAGCGGCGGACAAGTCGCAGGTACAGCGTATGGTGGCTTTGTTACTGAATCTGCCGGAGCCGCCGCCGGCTGATGCCGCCGACGCGCTGGCGGTGGCGATCTGCCACGGCCACACCCGCCAGACCTTGCAGCGGTTCGGCGCGGCCGCCGTGCTGGCCGGGAGGCGGCGATGATTGGTCGCCTGCGCGGCCTGCTGGCCTGGAAGCAGCCACCCTATCTGCTGATAGACGCTCACGGGGTCGGCTACGAACTGGAAGCCTCGCTGACCACGTTCCAGACCCTGCCGGAAATCGGCGCGGAAGTGACGCTGCTCACCCATCTGGCGGTGCGCGAGGATGCGCACACGCTCTATGGTTTCGCCAGCCCGGCGGAACGCAGCCTGTTCCGCAACCTGATTCGGGTGACCGGTATCGGCCCCCGGCTGGCGTTGCTGATCCTGTCGGGGATGAGCGTGGAATTGTTCGGGCGCTGCGTGCGTGAGAACGATACCACTTCATTAACGCGACTGCCGGGCATTGGCAAGAAGACCGCTGAGCGGCTGATCATCGAACTGCGCGACCGGATCGGTGAACTGGGACTGGACCCCACGGCGGTCGTGCTGCCGGGCGGACGGGCCGCAGCGCCGGCTATCAACCCGGTGGATGACGCCATCAGCGCTCTGGTGGCGCTGGGTTACAAGCTGCCCGAAGCCTCGCGGATGGTGCAGTCGCTCGACACGGACGGCTTGACCAGCGAGGCGATCATCCGGCTGGCGTTGCAGGCCAGCGTGCGGCGTTAAGCGAAACTTCAGGTTTCGGTTCGCACACTTTTCCCTAAAAACCATTAAACCCACGCCGCTACTCGCATGAATTCGCCCGACCGCCTGATTGCCCCCGTCGCCAGCAGCGAAGACGCCTCGCTGGACCGGGCGGTGCGGCCCCGACGGCTGGCGGACTACGTCGGCCAGCAGGCGATGCGCGAGCAGATGGAGATTTTCATTCACGCCGCCCGCGCCCGGAGCGAGGCGCTGGATCACGTTTTACTGTTCGGCCCGCCGGGGCTGGGCAAAACCACCCTGGCGCATATCATCGCCGCCGAGATGGGCGTCAATCTGCGGCAAACTTCGGGGCCAGTGTTGGAGCGGCCGGGCGATGTCGCCGCCCTGCTGACCAATCTGGAACCGCGCGACGTGCTGTTCATTGACGAAATTCACCGGCTGAGTCCCGTGGTCGAGGAAGTCCTGTATCCGGCGATGGAGGATTATCAGATTGACATCCTGATCGGCGAGGGACCGGCGGCGCGCTCGATCAAGCTGGATTTGCCGCCGTTCACCCTGGTCGGGGCGACCACGCGCGCCGGACTGCTCACTTCCCCGCTGCGGGACCGGTTCGGCATCGTTCACCGGCTGGAGTTTTACACGCCGGAGGAACTGACTCAGATCGTGGCCCGCTCGGCGCGGATTCTCGGGGTCGAGACCGATCATCCTGCCGGCGCGGCGGAAATCGGCCGGCGCTCGCGCGGCACCCCGCGCATCGCCAACCGGCTGTTGCGGCGGGTCCGCGATTTTGCCCAGGTGAAGGCGGAGGGACGGATCACCATCGAGGTGGCGCAACGGGCGCTCGATCTGCTGAAAGTGGACGAACGCGGTTTCGATGAGCAGGACCGGCGGCTGTTGTGGCTGATGATTGACAAATTCGGCGGCGGGCCGGTGGGGCTGGACACGCTGGCGGCGGCGCTGGGCGAGGAACGCGGCACCATCGAGGACGTGCTGGAACCCTATCTGATTCAGCAGGGCTTTCTAATGCGCACTCCGCGCGGACGGGTGGCGACGGCGCACGCCTATCGCCATTTCGGCCTGACACCGGCCAACAGCGGCGATTTGTTCGGCGGCGCGTCCTGAGAAACAGCGGACTATGGCTTCGGAGCGGCTGGCGGAGGCGCGGCGGGTTTAACAGGTGTGGTAGGCTTGGCGGCGTCGGCCTTGGCCGCCGGAGCAGCGGGCGCGGCCGGTTGGGCGGTGGCCGCCGGTGAAG
>CALMNY010000468.1 GCA_937872125.1 uncultured Candidatus Competibacteraceae bacterium
ATACCTTGCAAGCCAACCTGGGCTACCGCTGCAACCAGTCCTGCACCCATTGCCATGTGGCGGCCAGTCCCCAGCGCACCGAAGCCATGGATCGGGAGACCATTGAACTGTTGCTGCGCTACCTGGCGGCGCGGAGGATCGCGACGCTGGACCTGACCGGGGGCGCGCCGGAGTTGAATCCCCATTTTCGCGAACTGGTCAGCCGCGCTCGCGCGCAGGGCGTCCGGGTCATGGACCGCTGCAACCTGACGATCCTCAACGAACCGGGCCAGGAAGACCTGGCGGCGTTTCTGGCCGATCAGGCGGTCGAAATCACTGCGTCCCTGCCCTGCTATCTGGAAGAGAACGTGGACCAGCAGCGCGGCAAGGGCGTGTTTGAATCCAGTCTGGCCGGTCTGCGGCAACTCAACGCCCTGGGTTATGGCCAACCCGACAGCAGCCTGACGCTAAACCTGGTTTACAACCCGCTCGGCCCGGTGCTACCGCCCGATCAGGCCAATCTGGAAGCGGCGTATAAACACGAATTGGCGATCCGCTACGGGATCACGTTCAATCATCTGCTGGCTCTGGCCAACATGCCGATCCAGCGGTTCGGCAGCCAACTGCTGTCCAAGGGGCAATTCCAGCCCTACATGGACCTGCTCAAGTCCGCGCACCGGGACGAGAACCTGGCGGCGGTGATGTGCCGGAATCTGATCTCGGTGGACTGGCAGGGCTACGTCTACGACTGCGATTTCAACCAGATGCTGAACCTGCCGCTGGGCGCTAGCGGACCGGGCCGCATCCATCTGACCGAACTGCTGGACCAGGAACTGACGGGCGCCCCCATCCGGGTCGCCGATCACTGTTACGGCTGCACCGCCGGCCAGGGCAGCAGTTGCGGCGGGGCGCTCGACGCCGCCTCCGCGCCCCCCGCCAGGGCGGCGGCGTGAGGGCGGTAACCTGATCGTGCCCCGCCTTTCCATCATCCTGCCGGTCCTGAACGAGGAAGCGCACATCGTCGCCTGTTTGCACGTCCTGCAACCGCTGCGCGGACCGGAGAGCGAGCTGATCGTGGTGGACGGTGGCAGCCACGACCATACCGTGGCGCTGGCCGAGCCGCTGGCAGATCGGGTCATCGGCGGCTCGCGCGGGCGGGCGGCGCAGATGAACGCCGGCGCGGGGCAGGCCAGCGGCGTCATCCTCTGGTTCCTGCACGCCGACAGCCTGCCACCCCCGGATGCGGCTACCCTCATCCGCTCGGCCTTGGCCCAGCCGAACCGCCATTGGGGCCGATTCGACGTGCGGCTGTCCGGCCGTCATCCGCTGCTGCGGGTGGTGGAAACCCTGATGAACTTGCGTTCCCGACTTACCGGCATCGCCACCGGCGATCAGGGTATTTTCGTGCGCCGGGAAGTCTTCGAGCGGGTGGGTGGCTATCCCGCCCTCGCGCTGATGGAGGACATCGCGCTCAGCCGCTTGCTGAAGCGCCACAGTCGGCCGGTCTGCCTGCGCCAGCGGCTGACAACGTCCAGCCGGCGCTGGGAATCCAACGGCATTCTGCGCACGATTCTGCTGATGTGGCGGCTGCGGCTGGCGTACTTTTTCGGCGCCGATCCCGACCGGCTGGCCCGGATGTACTACCGCGCATGAGCCTGAGTTTTCCCGACGCCCGGCTGCTGATCTTTGCCAAGGCTCCGGTTCCCGGTCGGGTCAAGACCCGGCTGGCGGGACAGCTCGGCACGCGCGGCGCGGCGACGCTGTATCAAAAGCTGCTGCGCCGGACCGTGCGTATCGCCTGCAACGCCCGGCTGTGCCCGATTGAACTGTGGTGCGCGCCGGATGCCGCGCATGGCTTCTTTGTCGCCTGCCGGCGGGAGTACGGGATAATGTTGCGCCGACAATGCGCGGGCGATCTGGGTCGGCGCATGAATCACGCCCTGAACCAGACCCTGGCCGCCGGCCATCCGGCGGTGCTGATCGGCGGCGATTGTGCGTCGCTGGGAGAAGCAGAACTGCGAACCGCGTTCGGCCTGTTGGCCGCTGGTCACGAAGCGGTGCTGGGACCGGCGGCGGATGGCGGTTACGTGCTGATCGGCCTGAATCGGCCCGGTCCGGCGCTGTTCCGGGACATCGCCTGGAGCACGCCGATGGTGCTGGCGGCGACCCGCCGACGACTGCGGCGGGCTGGAATAAGCTGGGCCGAGCTGCCGCCCGGCTGGGACGTGGACACGCCGGCGGACCTGCGGCGACTGCGGCAATCCAGTTCGCCGGCCGCTCAAACCTGATTCCCGACATCCAGAGGTTGAAACCTGATCCCATGAACCCGCGCAAACTCCTGCTTCTTCTCGCGCTCGGCCTGTTGGTCGGCGCGTTCTTTGTTTTCGACCTGGGGCGGTTTTTCAGCCTGGACTATTTCAAGTCCCAGCAAGCCGCCATCGAAACCTGGCGAGCGGCGCATCCCGGTCTGACGGCAGGGCTGTTCTTCGCCGGTTACGTCGCCGTCACCGGCTTGTCCCTGCCCGGCGCGGCGGTCATGACTCTGGTGGCGGGTGCGATTTTCGGCCTGCTGTGGGGCACGGTCATCGTCTCCTTCGCCTCGACCCTCGGCGCGACCCTGGCCTTCCTCGCCGCCCGCTTCGTGCTGCGTGACTGGGTGCAGGGAAAATTCGGGGAGAAGCTGAAAGCGATCAACGCCGGGATGGCGAAGGAGGGCGGTTTATACCTGTTCACCCTGCGGCTGATTCCGATTTTCCCCTTCTTCATCATCAACCTGCTGATGGGCCTCACGCCGATCCGCACCTGGACCTTTTACTGGGTCAGCCAGATCGGCATGTTGGCCGGTACCCTGGTCTACGTGAACGCCGGCACCCAACTGGCAAAAATTGACTCGCTGCACGGCATTTTGTCAGCCGAACTGCTCGCCTCCTTCGCCCTGCTGGGCGTCTTTCCCCTGATCGCCAAAAAAATCGTGGCGGTGGTCAAAGCACGGCGGGTGTACGCGAAGTGGCCAAAGCCGAAACGGTTCGACCGCAACCTGGTGGTGATCGGCGCCGGTTCGGCGGGGCTGGTGACCGCCTACATCGCGGCGGCGGTCAAGGCGAAGGTCACGCTGATCGAAAAACACCGGATGGGCGGCGACTGCCTGAACACCGGCTGCGTGCCGTCCAAGGCGCTGATCCGTTCCGCCAAGTTGCTCTCCCACATCCGCCGCTCCCCCGAATTCGGCATCCGTCAGGCCGAAGCCGAGTTCGAATTTGCCGAGGTCATGGAGCGGGTGCAACGGGTCATCCGTGAAGTCGCGCCCCACGATTCGGTGGAGCGCTATACCGGACTCGGCGTGGAGGTGATCGAAGGCGCGGCGAAAATCACTTCACCCTGGACAGTGGATGTCACTACTGCCGAGGGCACGCGAACCCTGACCACCCGGAGCATCGTCATTGCCGCCGGCGCCCGGCCGTTCGTGCCGCCGATTCCGGGCTTGGAGGAGGTCGGCTATCTGACTTCGGACACCGTCTGGAACCTCCGCACGTTGCCGAAGCGCCTCATCGTGTTGGGCGGCGGCCCCATCGGCTCGGAACTGACCCAGACCTTTGCCCGGCTCGGCAGCCAGGTCACGCAGGTCGAGATGGCCCCGCGCATTCTGATTCGGGAAGACTCGGAGGTCTCGGAACTGGTGACGCAGCGGTTTCGCGCCGAAGGCATCGCGGTGTTGGTCAACCACAAGGCGAAGCGGTTTACGGTGGAGAACGGCGAAAAGGTCTTGATTGCCGAACACGACGGTTCGGACGTGCGCATTCCCTTCGATGCGGTGCTGGTCGCGGTCGGGCGAGTGGCGAACACGACCGGCTACGGGTTGGAGGAACTGGGCATCCCCACGACGCCTGCCCGCACTGTGGAAACCAATGAATTTCTGCAAACCCGCTATCCCAACATCTACGCCGCTGGTGATGTGGCCGGGCCGTTCCAGTTCACCCACACCGCCGCTCATCAGGCGTGGTATGCGTCGGTCAACGCGCTATTTGCTCCGTTCAAGATGTTCAAGGCGGATTATTCAGTCATTCCCTGGTCCACCTTCGTTGATCCCGAAGTGGCGCGGGTGGGGTTAAACGAGCAGGAAGCGCGGGACAGGGGCATCCCGCATGAGGTGACGGTGTACGGCCTCGACGATCTGGACCGCGCCATCGCCGATGGGGAAGCGCACGGTTTCGTCAAGGTGCTGACCGTGCCCGGCAAGGACCGAATTCTCGGCGCGACCATCGTGGGCGAACACGCCGGTGACCTGCTGGCCGAGTACGTGCTGGCCATGCGCCACGGCATCGGGCTGAACAAAATCCTGAGCACGATTCACATTTATCCCACGCTGGCGGAAGCGAACAAGTATGCCGCCGGCGTTTGGAAGAAAGCGCACACCCCCAAAAAGCTACTGGCCTGGGTGGAACGCTTTCACGGCTGGCGGCGGGGATAAGCGATAAAACTACACCTTGAGTTGGGCTAAACACGGTTCGCCACTGGCGCTGAAGGAGCCTGAAACGCGTCGGGCCAAGTCAATCGGACTTGAATTGACTTAAAATCAGCACTGCTGGAGCCATAACCCCATGTCCATGCCCAGGATTTGACCCGCTTTCCCAGGCGGACAACGTAGAATAACAGTTTGAATAGAAAGGACTTTTCTCATGCTTTTTTCCCAACGTATCTTTTGCGGGCGACTGACTCCGCAGGATGTCGGCCGCCAGGTGCTGCTGGCCGGCTGGGTAGACGCCTTCCGCGATCACGGCGGTCTGCTGTTTATCCATCTGCGCGACCTGAGCGGCATCCTGCAGATCGTCTTCAGCCCGGAAGTTTCCCCGCCCGAAGTCTGCCAGCAGGCGGCCGCCTTGCGCGCCGAATATTGCATCGCAGTCCGGGGCGAGGTGAAAAACCGGCTGCCCGGCGCCGAAA
Source organism: uncultured Candidatus Competibacteraceae bacterium (assembly GCA_937872125.1). Lineage (GTDB taxonomy): Bacteria > Pseudomonadota > Gammaproteobacteria > Competibacterales > Competibacteraceae > Contendibacter. The sequence continues at coordinate 4,921 of CALMNY010000468.1, forward strand.
ACCCCCACATCGAAACCGGCGCCATTGAAGTCGTGGTCACGGAACTGACCGTACTGGCCGAATCCGAGGCGCCGCCGTTCGCCATTTCCGATAAAGCCATGGTGGCCGGCGCGGTTTCCACCGGCGCCGACCATGTGGCCGAGGAGCTGCGACTCCAGTACCGCTATCTCGATATCCGCCGGCCAGCGATGCGGGACAATCTGATCGCCCGGCACCGCATCTTTCAGTGCGTCCGGGAATTTCTCGACGCGCGGGGCTTTTTCGAAATCGAAACCCCGGTATTGACCATGAGCACCCCCGAGGGGGCGCGCGATTACCTGGTGCCCAGCCGCGTCCATCCGCAGAATTTTTACGCCCTGCCCCAGTCGCCGCAGCTCTTCAAACAATTGCTGATGATCGGCGGCATCGAACGCTACTTCCAGATGGCCCGCTGCTTCCGCGACGAAGACCTGCGCCCCAACCGGCAACCGGAATTTACCCAGCTCGACCTGGAAGCGTCCTTTATTGACGAAGAATTTATCTACGAGCTGATCGAAGAACTGACCGTCCGGATGTTCGCGATCGGCGGGATTACCCTGCCCCGGCCCTTCCCCCGCATGAGCCATGCCGAAGCCATCGACACCACCGGGTCCGACCGTCCCGATCTGCGCTTCGGCCTGCGCTTTGTTGAGGTGACGGACCTGTTTTCGCAAACGAATTACTCGATCTTCCGCCAGATTCTGCAGCGCGGCGGCTGCATCAAGGGCATCAACCTCAAGGGCCAGTCCGATCAGCTCAGCAAGAATGTCCTGCAAAATGAATACGCCAAGGACATCGCACCGTCGTTCGGCGCCAAGGGCATGACCTGGATGCGAGCCGAGAGCGGCAAGCTGGAATCCAACATCGTGCAGTTTTTCAGTGAAGCCGAACTGGAGGGACTGCGCCAGCGATTCGAGGTTACCGACGGGGACGTGCTGATCATGGTCGCCGATCCGTCGTATGCCATCGTCACCTCGGCGCTCGGCCATCTGCGCCTGCACCTGGCGCATCGCCTCGGGCTGATTCCAGCCAACACGTTCCATCCGGTCTGGATCACCGAGTTTCCGCTGTTCGAGGCGACCGAAGACGGTGGCATGACCTCCAGCCACCATCCGTTTACCGCGCCCGACCGCACCGATTTCGATCCGAAAAATAGCGAAGAATTGCTGGCGCTGCGCTCGCGGTCCTACGATCTGGTCATGAACGGCGAGGAACTGGGCGGCGGCAGCATCCGCATCAACCATCGCGACGTGCAGCGCAAGATTTTCGCTGCCCTGGGCCTGACTGAAGAAGAAACCCGGGAAAAATTCGGCTTCTTCCTGCGGGCGTTCGATTTCGGCGCGCCTCCGCATGGCGGCCTGGCGCTCGGCATGGATCGCACCGTATCCATGATTTTGCAGACCTCGTCCATCCGCGAAGTCATCGCCTTCCCCAAAAACCGCAGCGCGGCCTGTCCGCTGACCGGCGCGCCGTCCCGGGTCGCCCGCGAGCAACTGGCCGAACTGGGACTGCTGGATCTCGGCGGCCAGACCGGGTTGCCCGGCGCCGCCGAAAAGGAGAACCCGATCGATCATCTGTCCTGGGTCTCGCGCATCGGCCTTTCCGCTGAAGAGCGGCCGGTGATGGAAGCGATTTTGCTCCAGGCCCAACAACTGGCGACGCGGGTGGCTGAAACCGCAGGAGAGGCAGAACCGATCCGCACCGTCGTCCCGGCCGCCAACCGCATGCGCCCGGGGACGGAGGAGCAGCGCTCGGCGCTGGCCGAAACCGGCCAACTGCTCAAGAGCGCCCCCGCCATCAAGGGGAATTACTTTAAAGTCGCCAGCATTCTGGAATAAAGGATCACCCGTTCATGGATTCCATTTTTTGCTATCGCCATCCCGAAACCGCCACCGCTCAGGCCGGCCCGCTCCAGGGATTGCGCCTTGCCATCCAGCCCAACTTCTCGGTGGCGGGCTGGCCGACCGACGCCGGCTCCCGGGCGCTGGCCCACTTTACTGCGCTGGAAGACGCGACTCTGGTGGAACGCCTGCGCCAGGCCGGCGTCGGGTTATGCGGTTCGATCCGGATGAGCGAATTCGGCTTCGGCCTGGCGAGCAGTCAGGCCGGCGCCGCGTTGCAACAGCAAGCCGCCGACGCGGAACTGGTGTTGGACCTCATGGGCGAGAGCCGGCTGGCCGCCGCGCGCGCCGCCGTGTGCGGCTTCAAACCCAGTTACGGCCTGGTCTCCCGCTTTGGGCTGATCGGGCTGATTCCATCCATGGAATGCTGCGGACTGCTGTCCGGCAGCCCGAACACGATTCGGGAGATGCTGAAGCGGATCGCCGGTCCCGACGAGCGGGATTTCTCCCTGCCCGACGAACCGGTCCCGGACTTTTCCCTGCCGACCATCACCCCGCCGACCACCACCATCGGCGTCATTACCGAAGCGCAAAACCCGCTGTCTGCCGAGGAGCAGGCGCAGTTTCGCGCCGCGCTCGACGAACTTAACCGCGCGGGCTTCAACCTCCGGGAACTGTCCCTGCCCGACTTCGAGCTGTTTTCCCTCGTCCATCGCATTGTCGGCTCGGTGGAAGCCTCCTCCTGCGCCGGGCGCTACGACTCCGTCCGTTACGGGGAGCGCGCGCCGGGAGCCAGGAACTGGAATGAGATGTACCGGCTCTCGCGCGGCGCGGCCTTTGGCCTGCTGGTGAAAAGCTATCTGTTTCAGGGGGCGTTTTTCCAGTTCGAGCGTTACGACGCCTACGAAGACGCCTGCCGCCTCCGCGCCCGGCTGGTGGCGGACATGCAGCGGTTGACCGGCCAGGTGGACTTTCTGGTATTGCCGGTCGCCGCCGGCGCCGCCGCCCGCGCGCCGGCAGCGCTGGCCGAGCATTACGCCCAGTTCGCCACAACGCTCTTTGCCAATGTCACCGGCCAGCCCGCCCTGTATCTGCCGCCGCCCTCCGGCGCCGCCCAGGCCGGCGTGCAACTGGCCGGTCCCAGGCTCAGCGACGCACGGTTGCTGGCGCTGGGGGAATACCTTGTCAATTCGCGCCGGAGAGGAAACCCGTAATGGATTTTGAAGCAGTCATCGGCCTGGAAATTCATGTCGAACTCAATTGTGCCACGAAACTGTTCTGTGATTGCCCCAACCGGCCCGGCGACGAACCCAACAGCAACATCTGCCCGATCTGTCTGTGGTTTCCGGGCGCCATTCCCCGGTTGAGCCAGGCGGCGGTAGAAAAAGCCGCGCTGTTGTGCCTGGGACTGGGGGCGGAACTACAGCCCCGAAGCGCCTTCGATCAGAAGGTCTACTACTATCCGGATCTGCCGAAGGGCTACCAGCTCTCCCAGGCCCATCTGCCCCTGTCGCGCGGCGGCGGCATCGAGATTAGCGATGAACACGGCAAGCCGAAAAAGCTGCGCATTCATCACATCCACATGGAAGAGGACGTTGCCAAACTGCTGCACGAGATGGAAGGCCGCCAGCCGATCAGCCTGGTGGACTTCAACCGCGCCGGCGCGCCGCTGGTGGAAATCGTCACCGAGCCGGATTTCCGCACGCCCTATGAAGCGATGGAATTTCTCAAGGCGCTGCGCACCCAGGTGCGGTATGTGGGCTCCTCCGAGTGCAGCATGGAAAACGGCACGATGCGCGTCGACGCCAACATTTCCATCCGGCCGTGCGGTTCCCATCAGATGAACACCAAGGTGGAAGTCAAGAACATGAATTCCATCCGGCATGTCGGCGACGCCATCGCCTACGAGATCAGTCGCCAGAGTGCGGCGGTGCTGGCGGGGGAAGCCATCGTGCTGCATACCCGGCTGTGGGACCCGGACAAAAAGGTCACCGCCCCGATGCGGGCCAAATTCGAAGGTCCCTGCGTGCCTGATCCCGCCGTTCCGGTCATCGAGTTATCGCCGGACTGGATCGAAAAAATGCGCGGGCGGCTGCCGGAAATGCCCGCCGCCCGGGCCGAGCGGTTCGTCAAACAGCACGGCCTGACCGGTGATGAGGCGGTATTCCTGAGCGCCGATCCCGAGGTCGCGGGCTACTTTGAGGCGCTGACCGGCGAGGGCGTTGCGCCGCGCACCGCCATGCACTGGCTGACGACCCAGTTGCTCCCGGCAGTCAAGGCGCGCGGGCAGGAACTCAGCCGTTCACCGGTGACGGCTGCGCGCTTTGCCGGGTTGCTGAACATGCTGGCCAGGGACGAGATCAACGCCAATGCAGCGCGTGAGGTGCTAACCCACCTGTTCGACAGCGATGCAGCACCCGAAGCGATCATCAGCGCCAAGGGGTTCCGGCAGGTGTCCGACCAAAGCGTCCTCGATGCGCTGATCAACCAGGTTCTGGCCGCCCAGCCGGCGGCGGTCGCCGATCTGCAGGCCGGTCAGGGCAAAGCCATGGGCTTTCTGATCGGCCAGGTGATGCAGGCCTCGGGCGGCAAAGCCAATCCGAAAATCATTCGGGAACTGCTGGCCAAAAAAATATAGGCGGCGCAACGGGCGGCTTCGTGCAGCCCTGCCGGGGCAAGACTTCCGGGTCTGGCAACCTGACGATCATAACCAGATGATTTTGCTTGATCGTAAAGAACGAGCACCCATGACTATTACCCTAACCATTCAAGTAAATCCAGCCGATGCGTGTAGCCCACAGGGCTGGTTTGCAACGTCTGGCCAAAAGCACCTCAACCCACCCATGGAGCAGTCAAACCCATGATCAAGATCATGCCCTGCCTGGACATGAAGAACGGACGAGTCGTCAAGGGAATTCACTTCGTTGATATCCAGGATGCGGGCGACCCGGTGGAAAACGCCGCCCGCTACCAGCAGGAAGGCGCCGACGAACTCGCCATGCTGGATATTGCCGCCACCCTCGAAAATCGCAAAACCCGGCTTGAATGGGTCCGGAACGTGTCTGCCGTGATTGAGATCCCTCTGACGGTCGGTGGAGGCATCTCAACGCTGGAAGACATCGAGCTGTTGTTTGAGGCCGGCGCCGATAAAGTCTCGATGAACAGCGCGGCGGTCAACCGGCCTGCCCTCGTCAGCGAAGCCGCCAAGGCGCTCGGCCCGGAGCGCATCACCGTGGCGATTGATGCCCGCCGAAACAGCGCCATGCCCTCGGGGTTCGAACTGGTCGTTTCCGGCGGCACCAGGGCGGTCGGAAAGGATGCCGTCGAATGGGCCAGGCAGTGTGAAGCGTTGGGAGCGGGCGTGATCCTGCCGACCAGCATGGACGGTGACGGCACGCAGGCGGGCTACGATATTGCGTTCACCCGCGCGATTTCCCAGGCGGTTCGCGTGCCGGTAGTCGCCTCGGGCGGAGCCGGCAAACTGGAAGACTTTGAGGAAGCGGTCACGCAGGGCGGCGCGAGCATTCTGCTGGCGGCCTCCGTCTTTCATTACCGGATTCTGACCATTCAGCAGGTGAAGGAGTATCTGCGCCAACAAGGCCTCGCGGTCGCCTTGTGACTGCCGCGCTGGTCTGCGGCAGGGTTGCCTCGCGCTTGCCGCTCATTCCGGGCGGCTGGCGCGCTCCAAAACCGATGACCCCTCCATTCCACCTTGGTACTGATCGCCCATGATTGACATCCTCCTTCCGGCTGGGCGCGCGGCCATTGATCTCGCCCTCTTCGTATTGCTGCCGGTGATGGTGGTCATGTTGTCCCTGATGCGCCTGCTGGAGGCCAAGGGGCTGCTGGATTGGGTCGTGGCCCGGCTGACCGGCCTCGTGCGTCCGTTCGGACTGACCGGCCTGGGGATCTTTGCGGCGCTGCAAATCAACTTCGTCAGCTTTGCGGCCCCGGTCGCCACGTTGGCGATGATGGAACAGCGCGGGGCATCGGACCGACATCTGGCGGCCACCCTGGCGATGGTGTTCGCCATGGCCCAGGCCAACGCCAGCCTGCCGCTGGCGGCTCTGGGGTTGCACTGGGGGCCAACGCTGCTGTTCTCGCTGGTGGGCGGTCTGGTAGCGGCGGCGGTCGCTTATCACGGCTTTGGCCGGGGTCTGTCCGGTGAGGAGCACCTCACCGACGACACCCTGCACCATCCCACCGCCGAGGGCGCCAAAGGCGTGCTGGACACGATCAACCGGGCCGGGGCCGAGGCGTTGCGGATCACCATCGGCGCGATCCCGCTACTGGTGCTGTCGCTGGTGGTCGTCACCGCCCTGCGCCAGGCCGGCGCCGTGGATGCCCTTACCCACGGCTTGACGCCGGTGCTGGGTGCACTGGGGATCGATCCGGCGCTGATTCTGCCGACTGTCGTCAAGTACCTGGCCGGCGGCACCGCCATGCTGGGCGCGGTGGACGAATTGCTGCGCCAGGGGCAATTCACCACGGCCCTGCTTAACCAGAGCGCCGGGTTCCTGATCAATCCGCTGGACCTGCCCGGCGTGGCGATCCTGGTGTCGGCTGGCCGCCGCGTGGCCGGGGTCTGGAAGCCCGCGGCCTTGGGCGCTGGCGTGGGCATTGCCGTCCGCACCGTAGGCCATGCGCTGTGTCTGTGACCGCAACGGGCGGACCTGCCTCAGTCGCCTCAGTAGGGCCGCACCCCGAACAGCGCCGGATGCAGTACGAGCAGCAGCACGAAGACGCCCAGCCCCCACAGCGCCGGGCGGCGGAGTTCGGCCCAGGCCCACCGCTGGCGCCCGGCCAGCAGGGCGGCGAACGGCACGAATGATGTAGCTTCGGCGAAGCGGCGCCAGCGGTCACCTTGAGCCGCCGCCATCCGCCGGTCGAGGTGAGCGGCCCCGCCCAGCGCAGTCAGCAGAAACCCGCCGAAGAACAGCAGCGAGGCCAGATCACCGTTGGCCAGAACGTGCGCCGCCGCCCACAGCCCGACCCCCCACATCACCGGATGGCGGGTGATCCGCAGCACCCCTTGCGCCGGCTCCGGCCGGTCGAGCGCGCCGGTCATGCCGGTCGCCGACGGGTTGGGGACCAGGACGCCGCCCGCGATCAGGATCAGGGCCAGCGGCATCATCAGCAGCGGCAGATGGCGGACGCCGGGGCCGGGCGGCCACAGGTAGACCTGGTGGGAAGCCTGGCTGTAGGCGGCGATCAGCGTGCCCAGGGTCAGGACGGCCACCAGCCCGTACAGGATTTGAAAGCCGGTCTCACCCAGCCGGGCGACCAGCGTGGCGCGCAGCGGGGTGGCGGAGAGACCGAGGTGGCTGGCGACGAAGGCGGCGCTGGCCAGACCAGTGGCGAGCAAAGCAGTGTCCATTGGGATTTTTCCTCATCGAACGGCGATATGGCGATAGGCGCCAGCGGCGGCCGCCACCAGACGCCGCATCCGCCGGCTGTGGCGGCGCGCTCAGGATACCAGATTGCGCCCCGGCCACAGCCGCTGAGTGGCTCAGCGTATCTCCTCCAACCAGGCGGCCGATGCTGGGCGGCGTAGTCCGATCTACCACCAGCAGGACAAGGGTGTCGGTAGCTGCGTTCAGCCAGGGCCATGCGCCAGCTTCAGGCCGATGATGCCGGCGATAATCAGCCCGACCGAGACCAACCGCAGGGCGCTGGCAGAATCGCCATAGAAGGCAATGCCGACCGCGAAGGTTCCCGCCGCGCCGATACCGGTCCAAACGGCGTAGGCCGTGCCGATGGGGATGTCGCGCTGGGCCAGCCACAGAAACGCGCCACTGGCGGCCATGCCGATCACAGCGATGATGACGCCCAGGGCCAGCCGACCCGGTGTTTGCGACAGCTTCAGGCCGACCGGCCAGGCGATTTCAAACAAACCGGCCACGACGAGATAAAGCCAGGCCATGCGGTGGTCTCCCCCGTGAGGGAACAGTAGTTCATAAAGGCGGCGCGTCCAGCGTGTTGATTAAGCACACCATACTCGCCACCCCCGCCAGGTCTTCTCCGGCGCTGCAACCTCCG
>CALMNY010000469.1 GCA_937872125.1 uncultured Candidatus Competibacteraceae bacterium
CAGGAGGTTGACGGAATGACCGAGCAGCACGAGCAGGGCCGCGCCCAATGCCGCCACAACGCTGTCAAAACCCACTTCAAGCGCGAGCCGGTTGAAGGCGACAGCGACTTCCTTGGTGGCCAGGCCGATGGCGAATAGCCGCAGGTAGGACACCAGGTCCGAGAAGCTGCTGATGGCGGTCAGAAGATTCAGCGGGAGGTTCAACAGGCCGCGCCCGACGCCGCGCAAAAAGCGGCTACCGGTTTGCTCGCCGAACAGCACGACGCCCGCCAGTCCACCTGCCGCCAGCCCGCCGGCTACCGCTAAATCGCCATCGCCGATCAGGACATGCAACGCCGCGACGTAGGCGGCCCACACCACCAGCATCCAGCCCAAATCCGCCAGGGATTGTAGCGACCGCCGCCGCCAGGCCGCCCAGAGATGCGCCAGCGTAAGATGAACCGCGCCAAGCGTCAGGCAGAGCCGGATGATGGTGGTTTCGTTATCCACGGCGAAGGCGTTGAGGGTGGGTATGACGAGACTACGCAATCCCGGCAGTTCGGCGAGTTGGGGAACGCCGAACCACAGGCCATTCAGCGCGCCCCAAATCACGGTTGCGGCGGCAAGCACGTAGAACAGCAGAAGGGTGGGGCGGGGAATGGCCGGGACGCGCCGGGACGCGGCGAATGTCGCCGCAAGCAGGAGCAGTCCATAACCGGCGTCGCCCAGAATCATGGCGAAGAACAGGGTGAAGAAGATCAGGAAAATGCCGCTGGTGTCGAACTCGCGGTAACCGGGCAGTATCCGCAGAAAGTCCATCACCGGCTGGAACAGTGCGGCCAAGCGCGAGTTCCGCAGCAGGGTCGGAACCGGGTCGTCGTCGGTAGGCTCATCTACGACCAGACCCCAGCCGTTCTCGACGGCCCGCCGGTTGAGTTCGGCCAAACGAGCGGCGGGACAGAAGCCTTGCAACCAGACGACGTGCTCGTCGCCGCGCGATTCCGCCCGCGCCTGCGCCAATCGCAGCGCATTGCGGAAATAAAGCTGGCTCGCGTGCAACAGTGGGGCCTGCGCGGCAAGTTTTTCAAAGCGCGCCTGGCGGTCGGCCAGCGCCTGCTCGCTGGCGGCAATCCGGGTTTCCAGTTCGTCCAGGCTGAAGTCCGGCAACGCTATTTCTTGCAGCGGCAGCCGATCCGGTTCGTCGCGGCTGACGCAGGCGAGGTAAACCGTGGAACCCCGCTCGGCGATGCGTTCGACGCCAAGGTGCCCCGAATAGGTTTTCCAGTCGCGGCGGGAACCGGCATAAAGCCGCACGAACACGCCGGCTTCGCGCAGCGTCAGAATGTCCTGGGGATCGAAACGGCCGAGCACGGCCTGTTCGTCCCGCTGCCGACGCAATGCCGCCAGCTCGCTCGCGCCACGCGCCAAGTCGTGATGCAGGGCCAGCAGTTCGCCAGCAAGGGCGAGACCTTCAGCCGCCGATTGCGCTGACAATGGTTCAGTCCCCCCCTTTGAAAAAGGGGGGCTATTAAATTCCATCGAAGCCTTCATCCCCGCCGATCCAACCACCCCGGCGCTTCGCGCCACCCCTCCTTGAAAAGGAGGGGAATTCCCCTCCTCCTTTGGAAAAGCAGGGCTGTTAGATTCCATCGAAGCCTTCATCCCCGCCGATCCAACCACCCCGGCGCTTCGCGCCACCCCTCCTTGAAAAGGAGAGGAATTCCCCTCCTTGGCTAAGGAGGGGTGCCCCGAAGGGGCGGGGTGGTTCGACCTCCGGGTCGCTGCCTCCACGGAATTTAACAGCCCTACCTTTGAAAAAGGGGGGTCAGGGGGGATTGCCGAACCGGGAGGCACCAGCGCCAGCGCGTCGCGCAACAATCCCAGCTTCTCCTCAAGGCGTAATTGTTCGCTCCCCTCGCCCGCTGGCGGGAGAGGGGCTGGGGGTGAGGGTGGTTGATGGAGATGCACCACGCCCAGCCGGCGCAAGTCCTCCAGGGATGGTTCGCGGCTGGCGGCGCTCATCAGCAGCACCACTTTTTTCATCGGCTCGATCATGGGGATTCGGCCTCTCCCACGGCGGACAGGGCGCGCAACTTGCGCTTCGCCTCCAGCGCCCAGCCGAAAGCGGCGGTCTGCTGGTCGCCCAGATAAATCGCGAGGCGGCGAATGTTGTCCTGGGCTTCGGGAATCTTGATTTTCTCGAACAGATTGACGCGCTGGGCGGTGAGCCGCAGTTCCCGCGCCAGCCGCCGCAACTGCTCCTCCAACACCACCGCTTCGGCCTGCAACGCCAGCAGCGTCCGCAGTGACTCGATGGCGCGATCCACCCAGGGCGGCGTGACGAACAGATCGTAAGGCGCAGTGCATAGATGCGCCTGGACGAAAACCGGAACCGGCACACCGGCGATGTTATCCCAGCAGACCTCGACCCGTTCCAGCGCGATCAGCGTTTCCAGACCGACCTCCTCCGCCAGCAACGCCACCCAACCGTTCACCGCTTCCCGCTGGCGCTGCCCGGCCTCCCGCACCCGCGCCTGTTCGCGGCGCACGCGCTCGACCTCAGCCTGAAGCTGCTGCTTTTTCAGTTGCAGCAGCGGCAGATAACGCTGGAACCGCTGGAGCGCGTCGCGCTGCTTTTTCAGTTCAGTCTTGTTCAGGCTGAGGCGCGGCATGGTCTTGAGCCTTGAGCGGCCAGTATTTTTCCATCAAGTCGCGGCGCAATCCGGCTTCTTCGGGCTGGAAACAGTCGGCCAGAATTTTCCAGCCCAGGTCCAGCGCCGCGAACAGCGGGATGTTCACCGACAGATCCATCAACTCCTGCTCGAAGCGCGCGCCGTAGTTCAGCAGCTTCTCGTCCCAGCGCGACAGGCTGAAGCCCATCGCCCGTTTCTCCAGCGTTTCCTGATAGGCGGCGTAGAGGCGAATCATGCCGTCCATCAGCGCGCGATGGTCGTCGCGGGTGTTGGCGTTGACCTGCTGCTTGAGGCGGCTGAGCGAACCGAACGGCTCGATGCGGCCCTGGTAGAGATAGTATTGCCCCTCGGTGATGTAGCCGGTGTTGTCGGGCACCGGATGCGTCACGTCGTTGCCGGGCATGGTGGTGACGGAAAGCACGGTGACCGAACCGGCGCCCTCGAACGCCACCGCCTTCTCGTAGCGCGCGGCAAGCTGGCTGTAGAGGTCGCCGGGATAGCCCCGGTTCGACGGCACCTGCTCCATGCTGATGGCCATCTCCTTGAGCGCATCACAGAAATTGGTCATGTCGGTCAGCAGCACCAGGACCGTGCGGCCGGCCAGCGCGAACTGTTCTGCGACCGCGAGCGCGAGATCGGGGGCCATCAGGCATTCCACCAGTGGATCGGCGGCGGTGTGAATGAAGAGCGCCGCCCGGCCCAGCGCCCCGCCAGCTTCCAGCCGGTCGCGCAGAAACAGGAAGTCATCGTAGCGCAGGCCCATGCCGCCGAGCAGGATCACATCCACCCGCGCCTGCAACGCCACCCGCGCCAGCAGTTCGTGATACGGCTCGCCGGCGACGGTGAAGATCGAAATCTTCTGCGACTCGACCAGCGAGTTGAAGACATCGATCATCGGGATGCCGGTGTGAATCATCGTCGTGGGCTTGAGGCGGCGGGCGGGGTTCACCGCCGGCCCGTTGAGGGGGACGAGGTTTTCCTGGAGCGCGGGGCCGTGGTCGCGGGGTGCGCCCTTGCCGTCGAAGATGCGGCCCAGCAGATGATCCGAAACGCTGACCGCCATCTGCCGACCCAGGAAGCGCACTTCATCGCCGGTCGAGACGCCCGCCGTGCCGGCGAACACTTGCAGAAAAACCCGCTCGCGCTCCAGCCGGATGACCTGCGCCAGCGATTCCCCCCGCCGTGACGCCACCACCGCCAGTTCCCCGGCGCGCACGCCGGTCGCCGCCACGGCGATGACGTTGCCGGTCATTTGCAGGATGTTATGGGTGATCCGTCTCATCGGGCGGCCTCAGGGCCAGATCGGCTTTGGTGGCGGGTTTCATGCGCGGGGCGCGGTAAATTTCCGCTTCCAGAGGAGTTTCCACCAGGGCCAGCCGCAGCGGACCCGCAACGGCGGCAAGGCCCGCGCTTTCACACTGGCCCGCCGCGAAGTCGCGGATGCGGCGGAACTGTTCGGCGAACGCCGCCGACTCCCACGGCGCGCGGTTGAGTTCGAGAACGTGGAGGCGCAACCGCTGGAAGAACTCGCGCGCCTCGTCGCGGTTGTTGAGGGCGAAGCGAGCGGCGAGCAGGTCTTCGAGCAGCGCGAACACGCACTGCTGGCGGGCGGCGGGCGTGGCCGCGTCCACCGGGTCAAAAGCGTTCTGCTGGAGATAGACCGCGTCGAAGAATTCGCCCTTGAGGTACAGGATGAAATCCGTCAGCGGCGTGCCCTCTTCGCCCACCACCTTCATCATCTGGCCGATTTCGTGGGCCTTGGTCAGCAGGCGGCGCAACTGCCGGAGCCGGTCCGCCGGGATGACGCCGGGGTAGCGGCTCCAGCTTTCCAGCGGGTCCACCGCCGGGTAACAGCGCGCGTCGGCCCGTTCGCGGGACAGAGCATGGAACGCGCCGACCGCTTTGAGCGTGGCCCGCGTGACCGGCTCGTCGAAATTGCCGCCAGCGGGACTGATCGTGCCGCCGATGGTCAGCGAGCCGATCCGCCCATCCCGCAGGCGCACGCAACCGGCCCGTTCGTAGAAATCGGCGATGACTGATTCCAGGTAGGCGGGGAACGCTTCCTCGCCGGGGATTTCCTCCAGCCGGCCCGAACGCTCGCGCATGGCCTGCGCCCAGCGCGAGGTCGAATCGGCCAGCAGCAGCACGTGCAGACCCATTTGCCGGTAATACTCGGCCATGGTCACGGCGGTATAAACCGACGCCTCGCGCGCCGCCACCGGCATCGAACTGGTGTTGGCGACGACGATGGTGCGTTCCATCAGGGTGCGACCGGTGAGCGGATCGGTGAGTCGCGGAAAGTCGCGGATCGTTTCCACGACTTCGCCGGCCCGCTCGCCGCAGGCCGCGATGATGACGATATCCACCTGGGCGAAGCGGCTGGTGAGTTGCTGGAGCAGGGTCTTGCCCGCGCCGAACGGACCGGGAATGCAGTAGGTTCCGCCGCGCGCCACCGGGAACAGCGAATCCAGGATGCGGATTTGGGTGATGAGCGGCTCGGTCGGGGCGAGGCGTTCCCGATAAAGACGAATCGCCTGCTTCACCGGCCAGCGAAACGCCAGGCTCAACGGCAACTCGTGACCCGCTTCGTTCCGCACGACAGCAACGGTCTCATGGACGCGGAAGTCGCCCGCCGCGGCCATTTCGATAACCCGCCAGCGCCCGCGCAGATCGAAAGGAACCATGACGCGGTGCTGGAAAACGCCCTCCGGGACGGTGCCCAGCATGTCGCCAGCCGCCACGACCATCCCCGGTTTGACGATGGGCGCGAACGGCCAGCGCCGGGTTTCATCGAGCGCCGGGAGATAAGCGCCGCGTTGCAGAAAAAAGCCGTCGCGTTCAGCCAGCGCGTGCAGCGGATTCTGCAAGCCGTCGTAAATCTGGCCGAGCAGACCGGGGCCGAGTTCCGCCGCCAGCGGTTCGCCGGTGAATTCCACCCGGTCGCCCACGCGCAGCCCGGCGCTGCTCTCGAACACCTGCAAATCCGCGCACCGACCCCGCACGCGCACGACTTCGGCCTTCAGCCGCAGCGTATCGAGGAGGGCGTAGGCGACTTCGTTTTGCGCCACCGTGCCGGCGAACTCCACCGTGAGGTGGTTGCCGTTCACGCCGACGATGGTTCCGGTGCGCATGGCGTCAGTTCCCGGACCGGGCGAAGGCGTCGCGCCCGCGTTCCGCGCCGTGTGCGAGCATCCGGTCGAGCAGCGCCGCACCCACCAGCGGGTCGAACCGGGCGCGGCGTTCGAGAATCCGCAGCTTCAACAGATAAACGACCAGCGTCTCCAGATCGAAGTAGTGCCCGAACGCCAGTTCTTCCAGCAACCGCCAGCGCGCGCGATCCAGTTCTTCGTCGGCGGCGAGCGGCGAATCGAGCGCGAGGAGTTGTCGGGCGATTTCGGCGAGGCGGGGGTCCGGTCGAAAGTCGCGCAAATGCCCGGCTGCCGTCACCCCCAGGCGTTTGGCGCGCTCGATAACCAGCGCGTTGCGCAGGGCGCGCTCGTGTTCGT
>CALMNY010000470.1 GCA_937872125.1 uncultured Candidatus Competibacteraceae bacterium
GATTTCCGCCAGCAGGCCAAGGAGCTGGAACGCACGCCGGAACCCGACCAGGAAATCAGTTTTACGTTTCAGGAGACCGTTGACGGTTTTATGCGCCCGACTCAGCAACTTACGATTGCAGAGGCGCTGGATCAGGTGGGCTGTGATTCAACCCCCCACCCCAACCCTCCCCCACAAGGGGGGAGGGAGTGTTGCAATCCTCCCCCGCAAGGCGAGAGGGAGCTTTTGCTGACCTGGCTCGGTCAACCGACGCGCGAGGCGCTGGAAGCGGAACTGCCCCGGTTTGCCCGGGATGGCAAAATCACCCTGCGCGATCTGCACGGCGCGGCTGTGGTGGTGGCGCTGCGGGCGACCCGCCGCAATCGTTTGAATGTGCTGGCGCTGGAAGGCAATCCCGGCATCGGCAAAACGACGGCGGTGCGCCGCTACCTGACCGATGTCGCGGAGGACGGCTATCTCTTCCTGTACGTCAGCCCGCGGGTCGTTATCAATAAGGACGTCACTGACCAGTTCGCGCGCCGGGAGGATGACAACAAATCCGCTTCGGGCATCCTGACCCTGACGACGCACGCGACGCTGATCCGCAATGCGGCGGTCGGCTATCAGGCCATGGTTCAGCAGGGCAGTCCATCGAAGATCGTGGACAGAGCGGTGATCGTGGAGGGTGTCGAGGGGCTGGCGCTGCCAGAGAATACGAGTCTCTGGTTCATCTCCCCCGCCGAGGAGGCGGTGCTCGAAAATGTGCATGGCCGCTCGGCTTTGAGCAAGGAACTGCTCAGCGAACGGCGCGAACTGGTGCGCGAACGGCAGCAGCCGGGGGTGTTGAGAACCCTGGCGAAGGGCGCGCGGCAACTGATTCACGCCAATCCGGGCCTCAACCGGGTGGTCCTGACCGCCGCCCTGCAAGGTTATCGGGAAACCGGGAATGGCGGTACGACCATCCAGGCGCTGTCCCACCTGTTTGAAAATCAGGACGCCAAGCGTCCAGCGGGCCTGGCGGAACGGCGGCGGTTCGCGGGACGCTTTCCCAATATCCTCGTGATGCTCGATGAAGTCGCTGGCGACAGCGCCGGGGCATTGTTCGTTGATGAAATCGCCCGCTGGCTGGACCGCCAGTTTCTCGAACCGCTGGAACGCGAGGAAGGCGGCTCGCCGTTCCGGGTCACGCTGATCATCGCCGACGCCAGTCTGGGCAACGAACAGGTCCTGGAAAGCTATCTGGCGGCCGGAGAAAGAGCGCCGGAAAAGGTGCTGGTCTCCCACAGCGGCGGCCATTACCCGTTCCGCATGGCGGCCACGCGCTTCTCGCTGGGTGGAACCCGCGCCGAAGTCCTGCACGTGATGACCAACAGCTTTCCGGCCACGGCGCTGGCCATCGAATACCGGCTGAAACTCCATCGCCTCCACCCAGAACTCCATCATGACGGAACGCCGAAATCCCTCCGCGCGCGCCTCCGAAACCAAAGCGACTCGTTGTTCCTGCGCAGCGCCCGGGAGGAAATTCTCCGGGCGCTGCGCGCCGACGCGCCACAGATCATCTTCTTCGCCCAGCATAAGGATTTCCTCAGCCGGCTGCGGCTGGCGCTGCTGGAAGCCGATCCGCAAACTGCGGGAACGCCGCCCGTGCTGGCGGAACATGATGTGGCGATTCTCGATGGCAGCGTCCATGCCAGCGACCGCAAGGTTCTGATCCAGGAACCACGTCGGGATCGGATTCGGGTATTCCTGATGACCTCTTCCGGCGCTCGCGGCATCTCGTTTCCCAAAGCCACCCACATCATCGCCGCCATTCCCCGGTTCAATCTCGAGTCGAGCCTGATGGAAGTGGCCCAACTCATCTACCGGGGGCGCGGCGGTTATCAGGACCCCGTCACCGGAGCCCGGATCTCCGGCGATGATCAGCCGCGCCGACTGGTGATGCTGGTGGATGATTTTCTGCCGGATGAGGATTGGCGCGATGACCCCCGGCTGTGGCTGCGCCGGTCGAGCGATTTGCTGACGCTGGTTCTGCTGTTGCGTGGAACCCTGCACACCCGCATCAGGGGCGACGCCGGCTTGCCCGGCAAGGACTTGGCCATCGTCCCGGTCGGCCTGGTGGGCAGCAGCGAATTGCTCGCCACCATGAGTCAGGCGCTGGAGGCGTTCCTGAAGGAAAGCATGGTGATCATGCTGCGCGCCACCCACTCGGACGAGAAAGGGCTGATCGCCAACGCCAGGCACAGCGTATTGCGCCTGTTCGCCACCTATCGGCTGGAAGCAGCGGACGAGACCGGCGACTACCGTTCCTTCACCGCGCGCAGGGAACTGGATGAATTCATCCACGCCATTACCGATTCCGCATCAAGCCTGTTCAGCGCGCTTGGCGCCACTGAATCGCTGCCGGAAACCCGTTACTGCACCGGTCCGTACTGGCTGGAAGACTGGTCGGCGCTGCACAAGACCGAGACTCTGGTGTTTGATCGCTATTCGAGCGCGATCGAAGAAGCTAACCGGGAATTGAAGGGGCAACTGGCGGCGATCTGGAGCCAACCGAAGCTGCCGACCCGGCTCCACAACGCCGCCCGCGACCTGCACCGGATTCTGGACCGGGAGCCTGGCGAATCCCGGCGGGAACTCGAGACGCTCAAGTTGCTCGCCTCGAAAGCGACCTGGCTGGCGCTGCCGCTCGATTACCCCCGATTCTGGCGGAACCGTTCCGAAAAGGACGACCAGCCAGACCGCCTCGAAGAAGAATCAGCCTGGACCGACGCTCTGGCGCGGGTTCTGCAAACAACCGGCAATAACATACCTGTCATCCCCCACTACGCGACCTTTCCATTTGCGGCCGCTATCGGCGGGATG
>CALMNY010000471.1 GCA_937872125.1 uncultured Candidatus Competibacteraceae bacterium
ACGACCTTGGGTTTGAAGAAATCGCGGGGACTGCGCAGCATGGTTTTATTCTCCCAGAGTTAATGGTTTTCGTATTGATGGATCAGTTGTTGCGCGGCGACAGTGGGGGGCAAATGTCCCTCGATGACCGCGTGTTCCACGGCGGCGCGGATGCTGCCGACGCCGGCATGGCTGAAGAAACTGGCGCGCAGGTGTTCTTCCACCATCGAGTAGACCCAGTCCAGGGTTTGCCGCTGCCGGCGTTTCTCGAATACGCCGCTGGCGGTGGTCTGCTGGCGGAAATCGCCGATCACCTTCCAGATAGCGTCGATGCCATCGCCCTGAATCGCCGAGCAGGTGTAGGCGCGGGTGCGCCAGCCTTCGGTGGCGGGAGCGAGGTAATGCAGAGCGCGATTGTAATCCGCTTTGGCGGCGTTAGCGCGGATCTTGTTGTCACCGTCGGCCTTGTTGACCAGCAGGGCGTCGGCTAGCTCCATGATGCCTTTCTTGATGCCCTGCAACTCGTCGCCGGCTCCGGCGATCATCAGCAGCAGGAAGAAGTCCACCATCGAACGCACCGTGGTTTCGCTCTGACCGACGCCGACGGTTTCCACCAGAATCACGTCGAAGCCGGCGGCCTCGCAGATCAGGATGGTTTCGCGGCTCTTGCGGGCCACGCCGCCCAGCGTACCGCCGGACGGGGAGGGGCGGATGAAAGCGCGAAGGTCGCGCGAGAGGAGTTCCATCCGGGTCTTGTCGCCCAGGATGCTGCCGCGCGTCACCGTGCTGCTGGGGTCTACCGCCAGCACCGCGACCTTGTGGCCCTGTTCGCACAGGTGCAGGCCGAGCGCCTCGATGAAGGTGCTTTTGCCGGCGCCGGGCACGCCGGTGATGCCGACCCGGATCGAGTTGCCGGTGCTGGGGATGAGTTGGCGCAGCACCTCTTGGGCCATATCGAAATGGGCCTGAGAGTTGCTTTCCACCAGGGTGATGGCCTGCGCCACCACGTTGCGGTCGCCGGCCAGTACGCCGGCCACGTATTCGTCCACGGTCAACCGGCGGCGGCGTGGGGTATGTGGGCGTGGGACCGTCACGCTGGCTTGTCCCAGGATGCCGTCATGACCGCCATCCACGCCGGCCATGACCGAGGTAGTGAATTCCTTACCGGCATTTTCGGGAACCCAGTCGGGTTTGTAGGTTTTTTCGCTCATAGGGAAGTACTTTAGCAAGGCCCTTCGGGGCATTGATTGAGCGGGATGAGATAAAAGAGTCAGGCCAGTGATCATATGGGAAACATAAACTGCTAGCCAGCACCCTGATGACGTCCTTGGTGCTGGAAAGGCCCTGATCAGTTGAAGAATGCCCTGATCCCTGACCGCTCTCCCAACCGGGAGAAGGGACCTTTTTGCCAGTTCTCGGTAACGCCTGGAGCGCCCGGACGCCCATGCTACTCATGATGAAGTTTGGGATTAGCCCGCACCCAAGGATACAATTCACGCTGGTTGACAAGGATTAGGGTAGGGGCCAATATGCCGTGCTCAAATTCACTAATAAAATCCCGCGCGGTTTCACCCCGCGTCGGCCCATGCAGCCGCTGCCTCCCTGAGTATGCGGGTTGCGTGGGGAGGGTCGGGACGCATCACGCCAAAACACGCAAGGCTATTCGGCTTTCGCCATAACTAAACAGGCTATTCGAGAGGTCAACTCGATGGAAGATGTGGTCATCGTCGCCGCCGCCAGGACCGCGATCGGCAATTTCATGGGCTCCCTGGCGACGATTCCGGCCAACGTTCTGGGCGCCAAGGTCATCGAGGGCTTGCTGCGGAAATCCGGCGTCAAGCCTGAGCAGATTGACGAAGTAATCCTGGGGCAGGTTCTCACCGCCGGCACCGGCCAGAATCCCGCGCGCACCTCCGCCCTGAACGCGGGTCTGCCGATTGAAGTCCCCTGCCTGAATATTAACAAGGTGTGCGGCAGCGGTCTGAAAGCGGTCCATTTGGCCTGTCAGTCCATCCGCGATGGCGACAACCGCATCGTGATCGCCGGCGGCCAGGAAAGCATGAGCCTGTCCCCGCACCTGCTGCTCGGTTCGCGGCGCGGCACCACCATGGGCGACGCCCGGCTGGTAGATTCGATGCTCAGCGAAGGGCTGCAATGCGCCATCAATCATTACCACATGGGCATTACCGCCGAGAACATCGCCGCCCAGTGGGCCATTTCCCGCGAGGAACAGGACGCCTTCTCCGCCGACTCGCAGGTCAAGGCCATCGCCGCGATCCAGGCGGGCAAGTTCAAGGACGAGATCATTCCTATCGAAATCCCGCAGCGCAAGGGTGATCCGCTGGTGTTCGCCACGGACGAATTTCCCCGGGCGGGCACCACCGCCGCCGCGCTGGGCAAGCTGAAGCCGGCATTCAAGAAAGACGGCACGGTCACCGCCGGCAACGCGTCCGGCATCAACGACGGCGCCGCCGCCGTGCTGGTGATGGCCGCCAGCGTCGCCCGCGATCTGGGCCTTCAGCCGCTGGCCCGCATCGCCGCCTACGCTAAGGCCGGCGTAGACCCGAAGATCATGGGCACCGGCCCGATTCCCGCATCCCGCGCCTGCCTGAAGAAAGCCGGCTGGACCGTGGATCAGCTCGACCTGGTCGAAGCCAACGAAGCCTTCGCCGCCCAGGCGATCTCGGTCAATCGGGAAATGGGCTGGGATGTCAGCAAGGTCAACGTCAATGGCGGCGCCATTGCGCTGGGCCACCCGATCGGCGCTTCCGGCTGCCGCATCCTGGTGAGCCTGCTGCATGAAATGGTCCGCCGCGACGCCAAGAAGGGTCTGGCGACGCTGTGCATCGGTGGTGGCCAAGGCGTTGCGCTCGCCGTCGAGCGTGGCTGAGCGAGATCGCAAACCCGTATTTATTCATAACCCAAGCCGCGCGGCGTTTGTCCCCCAGGGCGGCGCCGCGTCGCTTTTTTTACCTGGTCTGCCATGAGCGAACCGCGCGTCATCAAGAAGTACCCGAATCGCCGGCTGTACGATACGGCCATCAGCAGCTACATCACCCTTGAGGATGTCAAGCAACTGGTGCTGGAGCGCGCCGAATTCCATGTCATCGACGCCCGGACCAACACCGACATCACGCGCGGAATCCTGCTGCAAATCATCAGCGAGCAGGAGGAGCAGGGCAGTCCGATTTTCACCACTGACGTGCTGGCGCACATCATCCGGTTCTACGGCGATACCCTGCAGGGCATGATGGGCAATTATCTGGAAAAGAGCCTGCAAGCGTTCGTGGACCAGCAGCACCTGTTCCGGGAACAGATGCGCAGCTTCATCGGCAAGAATCCGCTGGCGATGATGACCGAGCTGGTCGAGCACAACCTGTCGCTGTGGAAGAGCGTCAACGAGCGGCTGCAAAAGCCCTACTTCCCCATGGTGGGCGGCGAAACGGCTTCGTCGCCGCCATCCACTGCGGCAACCAGCGACCCTGCGCCCGCGCCGGACAAGGCTGAAAAGGAATAGAAGGGCGGAAGGACCAGGAAGCGTGATTTGGGTCCACGGAAGACACGGGTCCACGGAAGACACGGAAGGCACGGAAAAGTATTATCGGAAATAGTCTGGTTGTGCCGATTCAGACGCGGTTTCTGGTGCTTATCAACCGCAGACCGATCATCAGCCGAGTTGCTGAAGTATTCAAACATCCTTATTCAATCTTTTTTCCGTGTTTTCCGTGTCTTCCGTGGACCTGCATTCCGTGGACCTGCATTCCGTGGACCCGATGAGGAGCGCGCCAGCAACCACACCGCAATTGCCGGCGGCACCTCCCGCTGGGCGCGGCCGCTGACGTAAATCCCGATGTGCCCGCCCTGGAAGGACAACTCCGAGTAGTCCCGGCTGCCGCAACAGCCCGCCAGCGCCTTCGACGCGGCCGGCGGCACCAGATGATCCTGGCTGGCGTAGACGTTCAGCACCGGCATGGTGA
>CALMNY010000472.1 GCA_937872125.1 uncultured Candidatus Competibacteraceae bacterium
CAAACCGGGGAAGTAACGCCAGAAGAGAGCGGGCGGGGCGGCCAGGATTATTACCAGACTCAGTACGAGCTACTGAAAAGCCGCAGCCTGGCCTTGCGAGTAGTCAACCAGTTGGGGCTGGCCAATCTGCCCCCGCCGCCGCCTTCGCTGCTGACCGAATTCAAGGCGTGGCTGGCTAGTTGGCTGCCCAAGACCAGCGAGGCGCAGGGGTCCGAAAGGCCCATCTCGGAAAACGACCGGCTCGAAGGCGTGGTGAGCGGATTCCTGAGCGGTCTGACTGTGGAGCCAGTGCGCAATTCGCGGCTGGCCAAGCTGCACTACGACAGCCCCGATCCCCAGCAGGCGGCCGCCATCCTCAATACCCTGGTCAAGAATTACATCAACATGAACATGGAGCGGCGCTTCGACGCCTCCACCTATGCCCGCAATTTCCTGCAGGAACGCTTGCAACAAGTTAAAGCCAAGCTGGAGGAGTCCGAGCAGCAACTGGTGGAGTTCGCCCGCAAGGAACAAATCATCAGCGTTGACGACAAGCAGAACACGACTTCCCAGACGCTGACGGCTACTAACGCCGCACTGGCCGAGGCCGAGAAGAAACGGATCGCCGCCGAGGCGAACTACCGCCAGGTGATGAGCGCCCGGGGCCAGGGCCTGAGCCAGATTCTGGACAGCAAGATTATTCAGACGCTCAAGGAGACCAAGGCCAAGCTGGAGGCGCAGTATCAGGAGAATCTCAGCATCTACAAGCCGGCCTATCCGACCATGGTGCAATTGCGCAACCAGATCAGCCAGGTGGATACCCTGATCAATCAGGAAGTCAATAACATCCGCGCGGCGGTCACCGCCAGTTATGAAGCGGCCCGGTCTGAGGAATCGCTGTTGCGCACCCGGTTAGAGCAGCTTAAGCAGGACGTACTGAGCTTGCAGGATCGCAGCATCCAGATCAACATCCTGCGCCGTGAAGTGGATACCAACCGCCAGCTTTACGACGGTCTGCTGCAACGCTTCAAGGAAGTCGGCGTGGCGGCGGGCATCGGCACCAACAATATCTCGGTGGTGGATGAAGCCAAGGCGCCACGCTGGCCCCACAAGCCCAACCTGCGGATGAACGCGCTGCTGGCGCTGGTGCTGGGCCTGCTGGGCGGCGTCGGCTTGGCCTTCCTGTTCGAGCATCTCGACGACACCTTCCGCCGGCCCGAGGAACTGGAGAAGCTGCTCGGCCTGCCGGTGCTGGGCGTGATTCCCAAGACTCCGCTGGCGCGCGGCGACACCCGGCCCATGGCCCTGGTCGGCCACGAGGATCCGCGCTCCGCCTTCGCCGAGGCCTACCGCTCGGTGCGCACCGCCCTGCAATTCTCGACCGCCAGCGGCGTGCCCCGGCTGCTGACCGTGACCAGCGCCATGGCCGGTGAAGGTAAAAGCACCACCGCGCTGAGCCTGGCGATTCAGTTCGCCCAGGCCGGCAAGCGGACCCTGCTGATCGAAGCCGATTTGCGCAAGCCCTCGCTGCACCACATGCTGAACCTCGATAACCAGGTAGGACTGACCAACTACCTGGCGGGCGGGGAAGCGCAACCAGTGGACATCGCCAAGCCCACGCACATTACCAATCTGTTCGCCATCCCGTCCGGGCCGTTGCCGCCCAACCCCGTTGATCTGCTGTCATCGGCGCGGATGGTGGAGCTGCTGAGTCTGGCCGCCGGCAAGTTCGACCAGGTGATCGTGGACAGTCCGCCGCTGCTGGGGCTGGCCGACGCCCTCATCATCGGCAATCTGTGCGAGGGAACGCTGCTGACCGTGGCAATGGGCAGCACTCCGCGCGGCTACGCATTGGGCGCGCTCAAACGGTTGCGCGGGACGCGGGTGCATGTGCTGGGCACTATTCTGACCAAGCTGGAAACCCGGGCCGGCGGCTATGGTTACTACCGCAGCTATTACTACTACAACACCGGTTATTACGGCGAAGCCGCGCCCACCGACGCCAAAAAGCTGCCGGCCTAGGCCAAGCGTAATGCTGATCTTTAAGGTTTCCTGTAGGGACACGGCGGCGCCGTGTCCCTACAAGCGCCACAGGTATAATCCTTGCGAGAAATCACCCAGGCTGTAATAGGCGATTGCCGTGACTGACATTATTGACCTGGCGCTTGCGTGCTATCGCAGACCGCTGGACTATCAGGACCGGTTCTCACTCACTGCTCCCCTGCCGGAGGGGATAGACCGGCTGTTGTGGCTGGCTAACGGTTCGCCGGAGGTGCTGGAAGCAGCGATCCGGCAGACCGGCGCTCAGCCCCAGGAACTGCGGGATGCCGCGCGGTTCTGCATCCAGCAATGGTGTCTCGTTCGCGGCGCTGACCCCTATCGGGTGCTCGGCGTCACCCCGGACGTTCCCCCGGAGAAAATCAAGGAACATTACCGGCTGTTGATGCGGCTATTCCATCCCGATCGCGCCGCCGGCCAGAAAACCTGGACTGATCATTACGCCAGCCGGGTTACCGAAGCCTGGACGGCGCTGTCCCGGCTGCAAGACCGCGCGGCGCCGGACAGCCAGTCCTGCCCCCCTTACGTCCCGATCCAGGATGCTATCCGTCCAGTGGCCGAACGGGCGGCCGAGCGACCCGGCTCACTCGCCAACCGCTATCGGCCGGAACAGCGATTGCGGGCGCGGCGCCGATGGGCGCCGCACTTGCTGGTGTGGAGTGGGTTGATGCTGGTGACCATCACCGTGCTGAGTGGATTCTATCTGGAACGCTTCTCGGTGAGCCGAGTTGGGTTCGAGCCAGCCAGCGCGGTGGATTCCAGCCCATCCAGTAACGCGGCGATGGTCCAGGCGCCGGTTGCCGCACCAGCGGACCTGGGCGCACTGGGTCCACTCCTGGCCGCGCCGGATTGGCAGGCGCTGGAACGGCGCGAACAGCAGGCGCAACGACAGGCGGCTCAACTGCAGGAACAACGCGCGCAATGGGAACAAACGCGCCGGCAACAACTTGTGGCTGAGGAGGCGCTGCTCGAATCCATGCGCGAGGAACGCACCCGGCTTGAACAACAGGTGAAAACCGAGCAGGCGAAAATAGAGCAGGTGCAGGCTGAACGGCTGGCGGCGGAACAACAACGGCTGACGCGGTTGCGCGCCGAGCAGGCGCGGGTGGAGCAGGCGCGAACCGAGCGGGAACTGGCGGAGCAACGCCGACTGGAAGCCTTGCAGGCTGAACAGGCCAAGGCCGAACGGCTGGCCCAAGAACTGCGGGCCGAGCGGCAACGCCTGGAAAAGCTGAAGGCTGAACAGGCGCGGGCAGAGCAGGCGAAAAGCGAGCGGGCAAAAATGGAACAGATGCAGCCTGAACGGCGGTATCTGGAAGAGCAGTTGAAAGCCGAGCGGGTGCGGGCGGAGCAGTCGAAAAGCGAGCAG
>CALMNY010000473.1 GCA_937872125.1 uncultured Candidatus Competibacteraceae bacterium
CCGCTACGAGTTCGCCGAGTGGAAACGGGCCACCGTGGGCATCGATTACCACGTCGAGGTGGACCGGCATTACTACTCGGTGCCGTATCGCTACGCGCGCCAGCCCGTCGAGGCGCGCTTCACCGCCAGCACCGTGGAACTCTTCTCCCACGGCGAACGCCTCGCCAGCCATCGGCGCAGCCGGATACCCGGCGGGCACACCACAGTGGCCACCCATCTAGCGCCGGCGCACCAGATCGTGGCCGGCTGGAACGCCCAGCGGTTCCTCGATTGGGCGGCCCAGATCGGCCCGCAGACCCAGACCGTCATCGAGCGGGTGCTGCAGGCCCGGACCCACCCCCAGCAGGGCTACCGGACCGCGCTGGGCATCCTGCGCTTGGCCAAGGCCTATGGGAACGACCGGCTGGAAGCCGCCTGCCAGCGCGCCGCCCGGCTCCAGACCCTCACCTATCGCCGCCTCGCCTCGATCCTCAAGCACGGCCTGGATCGGCAGACCTCCACCCCGGCGCAGGGGCCTCTGCCCCTCGACCACGCCAACGTGCGTGGACCAGACTATTTCCACTGAGAGGCTCGACCATGCTTAATCATCCCACCTACGAACGGCTGACCCAACTGCGTCTGTTCGGGATGGTCCAGGCTCTGACCGAGCAGGCGCAGACCCCGGACCTCCAGGCCCTGACCTTCGAAGAGCGCCTGGGGCTGCTGGTCGACCGCGAGATCACCGAGCGGCAGAACCGGCAGATGCGCAACCGATTACGGCAGGCCCACCTCAAGCAAGCCGCCGTGGCCGAGGACATCGACTATCGCCACCCGCGTGGCCTGGATCGCGCCGTGGTCCGGCGGCTGCTCGCCGGCGATTGGGTCCGCGCCCATCAGAACGTCCTCATCACCGGTCCAACCGGCGCGGGCAAGACCTATCTGGCGTGCGCCTTGGCCAATGCCGCCTGCCGGCAAGGCCACACCGCCCTGTATCAGCGCCTGCCGCGCCTGTTCGACGAACTGGCCAGCGCCCGGGTCGACGGGCGCTACCTCAAACTCATGACCGCGCTCGCCAAGGTCGAGGTGCTGGTGCTCGATGACTGGGGCTTGGCCCTGCTCGACGACCAGCGACGGCGGGACCTGCTGGACCTGCTCGACGACCGCTATCAGACCCACTCGACGGTGATCGCCAGCCAGTTGCCCGTGGCGCACTGGCATGAGGCCCTGGGCCATCCCACGTTGGCCGACGCGATCCTCGACCGGCTGGTCCATCAGGCCCATCCACTCTCCCTGGTCGGGGAATCTCTGCGCAAACACCGACCCATATTGACGGAGGAACCGATCCAGGAGTAAACACTTTCGACCCCCGCGTCGCGTCGCTCCGACCGTCCACTTTGCTGTGGAACCCGCGTCCAGTTTGCCATGGAACGGCTGTCCAACTTGCGTGGAATACGCACCTCAAGGGCCGGGCCCTGGCGATCACGCCCTTGTTTCTGCAAAACGGGTCGCGCATGCGGCGGTTCAACCTACCCAAAACGGCCGAGTAAGGTGGCTCACCCCGGGATCAGATCGGGGAGGAGGCGACTGAACTCTTTCCGGACGACCTCGTAGCACTCGCACACCCGCGCTTCCAGGCCTGGTCGATCCAGCACGGTGATGTGGCCCCGGTTGTAGCGAATCAACCCGGCGCTCTGCAAGTTTCCGGCAGCTTCGGTCACGCCCTCACGCCGGACTCCCAGCATGTTGGCGATCAGTTCCTGGGTCATTTTCAACTCGTTCACGGGTAACCGGTCGAGACTGAGCAGCAGCCAGCGACAGAGCTGCTGGTCCACCGAATGGTGCCGGTTACAGACGGCGGTCTGCGCCATCTGGGTCAACAGGGCCAGGGTGTAGCGCAGCAACAGATGCTGCAACGCCCCGGAGCGGTCGAATTCCTGCGTGAGAATGTGGCCCTTCAGCCGATAGGCGTGACCCGCGCTCTGCACCACAGCCCGATTCGGCATGGTTTCGCCGCCCATGAACAGCGCGATGCCCACGATGCCCTCGTTGCCGACCACGGCGATTTCGGCGGACGCGCCGTTTTCCATAACGTACAGCAGGGACACGATGGCGGTGGTGGGGAAATAGACGTGATTCAACCGACC
The DNA here is from genome assembly GCA_937872125.1 of uncultured Candidatus Competibacteraceae bacterium. Lineage (GTDB taxonomy): Bacteria > Pseudomonadota > Gammaproteobacteria > Competibacterales > Competibacteraceae > Contendibacter. The sequence continues at coordinate 2,124 of CALMNY010000473.1, forward strand.
CCCGGACTCGTACAGGGCCTCGCCAAGCGGCAGCGGAACCCGTTCCAGGTGGGGAAACAGGCGCTCGCCTTCGGGCTGAGGCAGGGCGGCGAGCAGATGATTTTGTCGGGGGTTCGGGGCGTTTGGTGGGCTGGGCGTGATGGACATGAGCAACCTCCAAAAGCGGTTGTCGGTTAGTCGGGACCGCAGGACCTGAATTGCATAGCCAACCGCATTATTTATCAAACTTACCATTTTATGTGCGATAGCGTACAGACCGAGCGGGGACGTTCCAGTAATTTTCATTTCCAGCGCGGTAGGCTGCAAGCACCGGTTAGATACGCCACGACCGCAGGCCCGTCCATCATCGAGCGGATGTATCCGCCATGATTTAGGCAGTTCGCCTTCGCGGTGTGTCACGGGCGGACGATAAGCGCCGTACCGATTTCATTGATCCGTGCGCCAGCGAACAGACGCCTGCCAGGGAATAGGGTAAGTTTTTTCACTCTCATCCGTGTGATATAGGAGAAGCACCATGCCTTTAATTCAATTAATCGTTGCGCTAGTGGTCGTTGGCGTTGCCCTGTGGTTGATTAATAACTACATACCGATGGACGGCACCATCAAGAAAATCTTGAATGTGGTCGTGGTTATTTCCGTAGTTCTT
>CALMNY010000474.1 GCA_937872125.1 uncultured Candidatus Competibacteraceae bacterium
AACCGCCGGAACCCTGATCGGCGTATTGGATGCCTGTCTGGTTGACGGCTTTGGCAGCGTCACGCTGGACTCCCTCGTCGTAGCCGCCAACGTGGCGACGGGAACCGTCAGCACGGGCCACAACTTCGCCATGATCCTCACAACCGGGCCGGTGATCCGCATTGAAGGCGCGACCCCGGCAGGCTTGAATGGTGACTGGCGCGTCGCCAGTGTGCCGGGCAGTACCACGTTCACGTTCACAACCAGTGGGATTACCGACCAGACCGCGACCGGAACGATCACCGCGAAACGCGCGCCGGCTGGATTCAGTAAGGTGTTTTCCGGCACCAATAAAGCCGCCTATCAAGCGGACGATCTGGCGAGCACTCGACTGTATTGCCGGATTGATGATACCGGCACTACGAACGCGCGGATTCGCGGCTATGAAACGATGTCGGATGTGGATACCGGTACGGGCCTGTTTCCCACGGAGGCGCAGTTGTCCGGGGGCGGGTATGTATACAAGTCGAACGGAGCTACCGCTCGGGACTGGATGCTGATCAGTGATGGCCGCATGGTGTATTTTTTATGCAATCCCGTTGGATACGGTTGGGTTGGGGGCTTTGTTTTTGGTGACATCGTTTCTTATGCCGGCGTAGATGCGTTTCATGCGCTCCTGATTGCGTCCGGAGCGGGGAGCAGTACTCTGCTATTTATGGATCTGGCGAACACAACCTATTCGTGGCTGGCCCGCAGTTATACGCAGTTGGGAACAGCGATTACCAGCGCCCGCTATTCCCACGGAAAAAATGGCGGCTTGGGTATTGGGGGGCAAACCTACCCAGCCCCGGTCGACAATGGCCTGCATCTGTGGCCCGTCGAGTGCTGGGAATCCACTACCCTGGCGCGCGGGATGATGCCGGGACTTTGGAACCCGGTTCATAACAGCGATACGCCGCATGGGTCCTTTATTGACGCCATTGCCGGCCTAACCGGACGCACGATCAGGGTCAACACGACGGGCAATACCAGCTACGAAGCGGCGTTCGATATTACCGGGCCGTGGCGATGAGTGGGCGCGCCACGATCTTGACGCTCCGCCGCGACATGGAAGACGGCGGATCCTACCGAATCACCGGAACGGTAGATGAACTTGGCGTAGTAGGCACCTACCGAGTGCGGCTGTTTGACCGCGTATCTGGGCGCTGCATCCGCGAAACGTGGAGCAACACCGCCGGCGCGTATGCGTTCAATAACATCGCCTATCGGTATCAGGGCTATTTCGTCGTCGCCTTCGATCATGGCGACAATCCCCTCAATGCGGCAATCGCCGACCTGATCACGCCGGAACTGATGCCATGAGCAACGCATTGGGGTTTGCGACACCGCGCAAGACCAGTCGGGGCGGCCTGCTCGCCGGCTGGCTCGATAGCGGCGCGATTCAGGTGTACACCGCCCCGCGCCCCGCCGATGCGGATACCGCGATCACCACGCAAACCCTGCTGGTCACGTTCGCTCTGCCCGATCCCGCCGCTTCCGTGAGTGATGGCGTGCTGACTGGCAACGCGATTGAAACCGCGCTGATTGCAGAAACCGGCAATGCGGCCTGGGCGCGGTTTGTGGACAGCGCGGCGGCGACCATTGGCGATGGTGATGTCGGGCTGGAAGATTCCGGTGCGTTTGTCGAGTTGGACAATCTGAGTCTGGTAGAAGGCGGGTACTGCTCGGTCGTCAGTTTTTCCATCGCTGAGGGCTAAATGGCGTACTCGCCCCCGGTCGGCACCGTCAACCTCAGCCTGACGGGGAGCTATACCCCACCGGTCGGCACCGTCAATCTCTCGCTCGGCTTCGATCCGGCGCTCAATCGCACGGCGGCGATCAGCGGGGTCACGATGGCCCCCACTGGGCGGCTTTCCGCCCGTGCCCCTACCCTCGTTCGGATCAGCGGCCAGACGTTCGCTCCTACGGGCCGCCTACGCAGCGCCTACGATCCCAATCTGCTGTCGGCGGTTCATGCGCGCCAGGATACAACGTGGGCGCGTGGGGGTTTAGCGGAGTCCGGGACTCGCAGTCAGTTTCAGCGCGCGGCGGCCCACTACGGCGCGGGACTGGGGGGCTGGCAGGACGCCGCCGCTCGCCCCAGCGGCACCCGGTCGGCGTGGCAAACGGCGGATCGGCTGGACAACAGCGGGATGGGCGCATGGCAGGAAGCCCGCCCACTGGAGGAAGGGAGTCGCTCCC
>CALMNY010000475.1 GCA_937872125.1 uncultured Candidatus Competibacteraceae bacterium
GGCCCGCAAACGGCGCGCGGATGGTTTTCTTGGCCAGGACAGCACGGAGGTTGTCGAGTTGCGCAATCGTTTGCTTGGCCTGGGCCTCGGCAGCATCGAAATCGGCGGCGGAGACCATGTTCTTGGCGCGCAGATCACGGGCGCGGTCCAGGTTGGCGCGGGCCAGATCGGCGCTGGCGGTGGCGGAGCGCAATTGCGCCTGTTCGATGGCGGTATCGAGTTCCACCAGCACCTCGCCGGCCTTGACGGTGGCGCCTGATTCAAACGCGATGGTCTTGACCGTGCCCGAAGTTTCGGCGCTGACCATGACGCCCTGAACAGCGGTGACCGAACCGATGGCGGTTAGAGTGGGTTGCCAGCGATCCGCTGTTACCTCGGCGGTGGTGACGGTTTCCGGTGGCGGTACGAACTTGGCGCCCTGCGCCGCCATGGTCTGGAATTGCAGCAGCTTGAGTCCGGCCAGCGATCCTGCCAGGAGCAGCAGCCCGACAATCGTGAGAATGATTTTTTTAGTCATTGTCTTACTGTAAACCTTCGCGCGGATATCGGCTATCGGTTCAATTCTGGCCTATGCTTCACAGGCTTTCGCCCTCCATCTTTCATTGTTCCTGGAATCCCTGATCATGCCTGATCTCGTTATTCATTTTCAGAAGCCCGACTACTGGGCCGATACCGTTCATATCCACTACTGGGATACCCGGCCGGCCGTACCAGCCTCCGCCTGGCCCGGCGTACCGATGATCGCGGAAGCGGACGGTTGGTTTGTCCACCGATTCACGGGCATCGAAGCGGCGAGCCTGGTGTTCAACGATAACCAGGGTTGTCAAACCGGCGATTTGTGGTGTGAGGCCAGCGGTTTTTACACCAACGGCCAGTGGCATGACAGCCAGGCGGCGGCTGAAGCCAGCGCCGCCGCCGCGCATCGTTCGCCCCCATCCGACCCAATTCGGACCGCCCACGCGCATCCGCCGCTCGATCCGGCCGGGCCGCTGGGCGATTTCCGCGAGGAAACCATTTATTTTCTGCTCACCACCCGCTTTTACGATGGCGACCCGAGCAACAATTTTTTCTGCCGCGACCGGATCAAGTTCAACCGCGCGACCGGCCAGCCGGAAGACCCGCACTGGCGCGGCGATTTCAAGGGGCTGATCCAGCGGCTCGATTATATTCGCGACCTCGGCTTTACCGCGATCTGGATCACCCCGCCGGTGGAAAACCGCAGCGGTCTCGATTACCACGGTTACCACGCCTACGACTGGACCCGGATTGACCCCCGGCTGGAATCGCCGGACGCGACCTATCAGGATTTGATTGACGCGGCGCACCAGCGCGGCATCAAGATCATTCAGGACGTGGTGGTCAATCACTCCTGCCAGTACGGCATTCGCGGCAAGGTTCATATTGACCATCTGCCGATCAAGTATTACGTCCCGCAAGGTTCGGAGCAGGGCCGGGTCAACCATGGCCCGTATCAGGGCAACCTCGGCAACTACGCCTGGCCGAATCGGGACGACATTGACAATCCGGTCGCGCCGGACTGGTATCGGGAACGGCATCATATGGACCCGGAAGGCAAAATCCCGCTGGTGGACCCCAAGACCGGCGAGACCGTGCCCAAGCCGGGCTACAATCCCGGCCGCTTTTTTGGCATCGACGCCAACAATCTCGATCCCGAGTGGTTCATGCAGCACGGCTTCATCTGCGGCGGCGACTGGGAAAGTGCCGCTGTCCAATTAAAACACATCGCCGGGGATTGCATCAACCTCGCCACCGACCGCCAGAACGTCAAGGACTATCTGATCGGTTCCATCAACCGCTATCTCGACATGGGGGTGGACGCGCTGCGCATTGACACGGTCAAGCACGTGCCGCGCGACAACCTGCTGGAATATGTGAACGCCTGGAAAGCCCACAAACCGGGGCTGTTCGTATTCGGCGAGAACCTGGTCAAGGGCTACGGCTTTGGCGATCTGGGCGGCGGCGACAATGGACCCTCCTTCATCCGCCCGTGGTGGTACACGCGGCTGGGCCACGACTCGCGCGATCCCAACTCCGGCGGCGATTCCGGTTTCGCCGTGCTCGACTTCGGCCTGTTTTCGACCTTCCGGGACAATCTCAGCCGGGGCAGTTTCGGCGGAGTCAAGGCCGTTCTGGATATGGACTGGATCTTCGGCAACGCCAGCACTCTGGTCACTTTCCTGCAAAACCATGACGTCGGCCCGGACAACGATTTCCGTTTCCGCTTCAAGGGTGAGCAGTGGATGGCGGCGGCGGCTTACAACCTGCTGTGGACGGTGCGCGGCATTCCCTGCCTGTACTACGGCGAGGAAATCGAGTTCATGAAGGGCGCGCCGCAGGACGTGATCGGCAATGACGACACGCTGGATCAAACCGGGCGTGCCTATTTCGGCGACTATCTGACCGACGAGCGGATCAGCGAAACCCAGACCCACCCGCTCTACCAGCACATCAAGCGACTGAACCAGATTCGCCGCGCCATCCCCGCCCTGCAAAAGGGCGCGATGAGCCAGGTCAACGAGTGGGGCAGCGGCATCAGCTTCGTCCGCGACTACAACCACGGGGAGAGTTACGTCGTGGTCGGGCTGACCATCGGCGGGGGACAGGACATCAGCGTGAGCGGGGTTCGCAACGGGAT
>CALMNY010000476.1 GCA_937872125.1 uncultured Candidatus Competibacteraceae bacterium
CGCGCTTGGCGAGATCGGCCTTCATCGGAAAGGCGGTCTGGGGAAGGTTGAGGGTGTCTTTGTAATCGGCCACGGTAAACCTCTAGGAAAGCCGGTGCTCAAAAACCCCCGATCTGGTCAGGGGTGAGGGGTGACGGGAGGGCAGGATGCCCCGCGCGGCGAACCAGACCCGGGCCGCGTGCTCGTCCTGCTGAATCTGCGCTTGCAGGGCGGTCAGGGAGGCAAAGCGCTGTTCCGGGCGGAGATAATGCAGGAAATCCACTTTGACGTGCTGGCTGTAGAGATCGCCTTGGAAGTCGAGCAGATGCACTTCCAGCCGTTCGCGCTCGCCTTCGACCGTCGGACGGCGGCCCACGTTGGCGATGCCGGGCCAAAGTTGCAGACCAGGGCCGCTCAGCAGCACGGCGTAGACGCCGTAAACCGGGGTGACGCGGCGGTGGAGGTGGATGTTGGCGGTCGGAAAGCCGATGGTGCGGCCCCGGCGGTCGCCGTGCGCCACCCGCCCGCACATGTCGTAGGGCCGACCCAGCAGCCGCGCCGCCAGTTCCAGATCACCCTGGGCCAGCGCCTGGCGGACGCGGGTGCTGCTGACCCGTTCGCCGTCCACGAGGTAACTGTGGTTGTCCGCCACCGCGAACCCATGGCGCTGGCCGGCCTGGACCAGCATGGCGAAATCGCCAGCGCGGCGGTGGCCGAAGCGGAAATCGTCGCCGATGACCAGATAGCGGACGCCCAGGTGATGGACCAGTAACTCATCAATGAAGGTGTGCGCCGGTAGCGCCGCCAGCCGATGATCGAATTCCAGGCACAGCACCCGTTCGATACCGAGGCCATCCAGCGCCAGCAGCTTTTCCCGCAGGCGCATCAACCGGGCCGGGGGCGCTTTGGGGCCGGCGAAGAATTCCTGCGGCTGCGGCTCGAAGGTGATGACCAGCCTTGGCAGGCGCAGGCGCGCGGCCTGCTCGGCCAGTTGGGCGAGAATCGCCTGGTGGCCGAGATGGACGCCATCAAAATTGCCAATCGTGGCGACGCAGCCCCGGTGGCGGGGCCGCAGGTTGTGTTGCCCGCGAATCAGTTCCATACCGGCTTTCGGACGAGGGTTGGCGAACGGAAAGCGGCATTATAGGGATAACTGACGGCTTCTTGACACCGTGCATTACGCTGACGCGAAACGCCGGTTCGCCGCGTCGTTGGATGAGAGGGCGCCTGGCCTACCAGAACGCTCTTTTGAAGTCCTCTCTGAATTTTCGCCACCCCTGCCTGAAGGTTCCGCCTTTCGTCTCTCGCTGATTGGGCCAGTTAGCCCGGTTGCCGCTAGTTCTTTTGGGCGCCGGTTTACTCGTGCGCTGATCGACCGCCGCCGCGCGGTTGACGCGCGGCAGGGTTTTTTGCACTGGTGGCGGAACTGCTGGCTTGGCTTGCAGGGTTTGCGCTGGCGGCGAGCCGCCCGGAGCAGCCGGGCTGGCCGGTTGCGGCTCCAGCTTCAGCACCAGGCTGACATCGGCGTCGGTGATCGTCATCGTGCTGTAGTGGGTCCGATAACCGGGACAGGCGATTTCGAGGTGATAAACGCCTGCCTCCAGCTTGATTCCCGGTTGATAGGGTTTCTGGACGTTCAACAGGTTGAACAGGCGGATTCGGGATTCGGGCGGATCAACCTCCACGGTGAGCGCATAAAGGGCTTTTTCCAGATTGATCAGCAGGTTCACGTCATTTTCAGCGAATTTTACGCTGGCTTTCCGCGTGACATAACCGGGATGGCTCACTTCGATTTCATAAACGCCAGCCGGCAACCGTATCCCTGCCTGATAGGGCTGGTTGACGTTCAGCAGTTTGACCAGGGCGGTGGGAGGTTTGGTCTTGACCGTCAGGGCATGCCCGGATTGAGCGGGCGAAACGGGCGTGGTGGTGATCGCCATGACCAATTTGTCCAGTTTGATCTGGACGGCGTCAATATCCCGATCCTCAATCTCGCCGCTGCGCAAAATGGCGCCAGTGCGGGTATCAATCAGTCGCGCTGAGACCCTGACCCGATCCCCCAACCGGCTGACCGTACCGGTTACGATGCCGTGCATGCCATACAATTTTCCCAGTTGCACGGCGGTTTCAGCATCGAGGGGGCCGATGGAACCCAGTTGGTTATTTTGGGCGATTCGGGCGATGGCGCTCAGGGCTATGCGGTCCTTGAGGGTGAAGTAGCCCAGACTGGCGATGGCCGACGTGATGGAATCAGCGATGATGGCGCCGGCCTGCGGATCCAGATCGTCGCCGCGAACCGCGAATTCAACTACCACAATGGTTTTTTTCGGTTCCGCCGGTGCAGCAGCCAGCACCGGCGGAGTCGCAAATCCAGCGATCAGCCAGCAGCCCATAAGAACCATCACGCCCAGTTTTTTCAGGATGCTCAGGTTGTTCATCGCTATCGCCTCATCTCAGCCCACCAGTCCGAAGTCCATTTCAGGCGGACGAGCCGGCACTCCCCGGCCAGTCCCACAGTTCACGCGGGAAATCACGATACAGTTCCCGAAACGCCTGATTGTAATGTCGTTCGGCGGCGATCACCCGCGCCAGTTCCCAGGGCCGGATGGGATGGCGCTCAACCCGCAGTGGGTTGCGCCAGGCCGCTTCGCGGACCTGAAGGGCGAACGCCGCGCTGAACTCGCGCAACGGCAGCGCCGTCGGGGTGAGCGGATGCATGCAGTCATGCAGATCGTAGGCATCCCCGCACCAGAAGGCGGGCCGGGCCGCTACATAGTCCGGGGTGCCGGGCGAAGGGGTGCAAACGGTGAAGCTGCACTGCGCCGGCGGCATGGCGTTGACGTAGTCGCGCAGGCGCTGGAATTCGGCGTGGCCGTATTCCGGGCGGACCATGAACGCGGCGTGGCAGGCGATGCCCAGCCGACGCAAGGTATCGTGGGCGCGTTCGTTGTGCGAGACGGTGCCGCCCTTGTGGACCGCTTTCAGTTCCTGGTTGGTGACGAATTCGAAGCCGACGAACACGCCGTCCAAGCCGATCTCCTTCCAGCGGCGCATCAGTTCCGGGTAGTGCAGGATCGTGGTGGCCCGCGCCCAGGCGAAGTAGCGCTTCTTCACGCCGCGCTTTGCCAGCGCCTCGGCCAGTTCGAAGCCGAACTGCTCGTCAATGAAATTCTCGTCGTCGGCGAAATAGACGTGATCGGCCTCGATCCGCGCCAAATCTTCGGCCACCACGTCCGCCAGGCGTGGCTGGTGGGTCTTGCCACTCAGAAATGGCACGATGCAGAACGAGCAGGTCATCTTGCAACCGTAGGAAGTGCGGGCCATCGCCACCCGGGGAAACAGCACCTGCCAGTTGCGCGGGTTCTCGCAGACCCAGACGCAGTAATAGTGGCGACTGTCCCACAGGTCGCGGCGCGGGATCGGAATGGTGGCGGGATCGGGATAGCGCGGCCATGTTTCGGCGGCCTCTTGATCGAAACGCTCGCCGGCGAACAGCAGACTGGCATCCCCTTCGGGTTCCTCGCCCCGGTTCAGGGCGGCCACCAGGGCGGCGAACGGCGCGCATCCCTCGCCGCGCACGATGTAGTCAATCGCGGGGATATTACAATCGGCGGGGGCTACCGTGGCGTGATGACCGCCGACCACGATCCGCGTTTTCGGTAGCAGCCGGCGCACGATAGCGGCCAGCCGTTTCATCGCCCCCGATTCGTGGCTGTAGGCGGTGAAGCCCACCAGATCGGGACGGAACCGGGCCAGCGCGCGCTGGAAAGCGTGGTCGGCAAACCGGTACAACCGCAGGTCGAGCACCTGCACCTCATGATCTGCCGGGATCGCGGCGGCCAGATAACCAAACTCCAGTGGTTCCAGGCGCTGAAAGCGCTGGAGGCCAAGTACGGTCTTGAGATGGGGCGGGGGCTTGACCAGCAGAATGCGCATGGGGCGTCCTTCATATCGTTTACGGCAGCCGCCGCCACTCGAACCCGACCAGATTGCGTTCGGCGCGGCTGAACTCCATCCCGATCAGGGTCACCGGCTGGCCGGCGTATTTCTGG
>CALMNY010000477.1 GCA_937872125.1 uncultured Candidatus Competibacteraceae bacterium
GGCGGCGCGGCATCCCGATTGGCAACCTCACCAGCCAATTCTTCGCCAATCTCTATCTCGATGACCTCGATCACTGGCTCAAGGAACAATGCCGGGTTCCCGCTTATCTTCGTTATGTTGATGACTTGGTGCTGCTGGCCGACGTCAAGACCGAACTGCACGACCATCATGCGGCGCTGGCCGATTACCTGAGCCGGGAACGGCTGCGCCTGCACCCGCGCAAAGCTCAGGTCAGCCGCACGGGCGATGGTTTGAACCTGCTCGGCTACCTCGTCTTTCCCCACCGGCGGCGACTGCGCAACGACAACGGCCTGCGCTTCCGGCGGCGCTTGCGGCAATTCGCCCGCGCCTATGCGCAAGGTCGCCTCTGCCTCGCGGACATCAACCCCAGCGTCCAAGCCTGGCTCGGCCACGCCCGCCACGCCGACACCTTCGGCCTGTGTCAAAGCATCTTCAATGCGGTATCTTTCACGCGGGGAGCGGACCGATAGGCGGCCCCCTGGCGGTGCGGGGCGGCTCCTGGAACAACAAACCCGACAGGGTGCGTTCCGCCAACCGCAACAGGAACAACCCGACCCACCGCAACAACAACCAGGGCTTTCGTTTGGTCAGCCCGCCCGCGATCCAGAGCCGCCGCGTTCACGAATGCGGCGGGGGCGAGGCGCGGGTGATCATGAGTCCGCTTCCGGGACTCGCAGGGACGGGAGCGCCGAATAGTCTTGCCAAGGATGACGGGGCGCGGGGCCGGAGGATCACCGAAGGCTCCGTGTCTTTAATTAGGGCTTAAGACGTTCGCTTTCTGTCAGATAAAAGATGGGTTCCCTATGGATAGGCAGGGCATTCATATCAAGATCAAGAGGTGAATAGTGATGAAGCAAACCATAGAAATCGATTGCCCAGCGGAAATTCTGCTGAATTTACACCTCAATGCCGAAGGCTTTGCGGAATATCTTAAACGGCAGGCGGCAATCAGTTTATTCAAGGAGGGCCAATTATCGTCAGGAACCGCTGCCGCCTGGCTGGTAATGCCACGCACGGAGTTTTTGTATCTCGCTATGCAGGCCGGCGCGGCCCTACTCGATGATTCCGCTGATGATTACACCCGTGAAACGGCATTGCTATGATTGTTTTTTCCAACACCACGCCATTTGTCGCGTTGGCCAGCATCCAACAACTGGACTTGATGCCGCGCCTGTTTCAGCGCATCCACGTTGTTGAGGAAGTGGTTGCTGAATGTCGCGCCGGTGGCCGTATCCCCGTTCCCGAATTAACGCGATTGCCTTGGATACAGGTCGTGAGCGCAACCCCTTTGGTTTATTCCACGTTGTTGCTGGCGCTGGATAAAGGCGAAAAACATACTTTGGATATGGCGATTCAATATCGCGCCGACTGGGTGATTATTGATGAAAAGATTGGGCGAAATGTTGCTGAATATCTTGGATTGAATGTGGTTGGCACTTTGGGGATATTGCTCAAGGCCAAACAGGCAGGCTGGATTGCATCTTTTAGCCAGAGTGTGATGGCCATGCAATCACAAGGTATTTTTTATCATCCCCGCCTGATCAGGAAATTAGCAACAGCCGTAGGAGAATAAGTTCTGTAGTTCTGTAAGTTCTGCACAGGATGTATCCGACATGCGCATGGTCGGGCAGCGCTCTGCTTTGCTCTGGCTCTCACGCTGGAGCGTGGGAGCCAGTCCAGACGTTCCAGCGCTGCTGATCCCGAAACTGTCAGTGAGAATCTGAGCCGATGAGCCGAGACCGCTACCGTATTCACGAGCCAACCGCCCCGCATTTCCTCGCCTGGATAGGCGTCTGGTTACTCTTGGTGGCCATGCCGCTCGCCTGGGGTGCCGAGCGGATGGCGCTGGTGATTGGCAACGCCCAATACTCAAACGAGCGGCCGCTGATCAACACACTCAACGATGCGCGGGCGGTGGCGGAACAGCTTCGCGGCCTGGGGTTCGAGGTCGCGTTGCACGAGAATCTGGCGGCGATCCCGATGCGGCGCGAGATCAACCGCTACCTGGAGGAGGTGAAGGGGCGGGAGGGCACGGTGCTGTTTTACTACTCCGGGCACGGGATGCAGGACCGCTACCGTGCCAGCTACCTGATTCCCGTTGATGCCAAGGTGACCGGACAGGAAGACATCGTGGCCTATGGTGTCGGTTTGAACGATATTCTGGAAAAAATGGGGGAACGGCCGCGCAACGCGGTGAGTCTGGTGATCGTGGACGCCTGCCGTGATAACCCGTTTGCCTCGCAGCGGGGCGGCAAGGGGCTGGGGCGGGTGGACGCCGGGCGGGGCACGCTGGTGCTGTACGCGGCGGGTCCGGGCCAGACCGCCGACGACCGGCCCAACGAGTCGAATGGACTATTCACGCAGCATTTGTTGAAAGTGCTGCCCCAGCCGGGGCTGGACCTGGAGGACGCCTTCGACCGGGTAGCGGAGGCGGTGGAACGAGCCAGCAACGGCCATCAGGTCCCGTACAAGGAAGGCGATTTGCGCGGCAAGTTTTATCTGGCGGGCGCGGCTTCAGCAGCGCCGCCCACAACACCCCCCGCAACACCTCCGACAGTGCTCCCCGCAACGTCGAACGACGACCAGACCCTTTGGCAATCGGCGGAACGTTGTGGAACGGCAGCGTGTTTTCAGGCGTATTTGAATCAGTATCCCAATGGCCGGTTTGCGGCGATGGCCAAGGCGCGACTGCAACCGCAATCGCCGCCGCCGGTCGTGCCGGAAACGCCCCCCCGGCTGGCCTCGAAAGAGCCGCCGGCATCCATACCAGCCCCCGTCGAGCTGCCGCCTGCATACCCCACGGCGCCGACGCCCACACGTAGCACGACCGGGCCGAGCTTCGATTGCCGCAAGGCGCAATATGAGTCGGAACGCCTGATTTGCGCCTCGGCCAGAGTTTCCAGTCTGGATGTCCAGATGGCCAATGCCTACCGAAGCGTTGAATCCCGGCTAGCGCCGCAACAGCGCAGCGCGCTGCGCAAAACCCAGGACTACTGGCTCCGCCAGGTTCGCGACCGCTGCCTGTCTGAAGCCTGCCTGGTCAGTGAATATAACAAACGCATTGAGGAACTGACGGCGGACTCCGGACCGGTCGCATTCCAGGATGCGTTCGCTTCCAGGGGTGAGGGAGGGCCGAGCTTCGATTGCCGCAAGGCGCAATATGAGTCGGAACGCATGGTGTGCGCCTCGGCGGAACTGTCACGGCTGGATCGCCAGATGGCCGAGACCTATCGGGCAACGGCATCCGGACTGGCTGCCGAATCGCGCGCTGCACTGCGCAAGGCCCAGGACTACTGGCTCCGCCAGATTCGGGATCGTTGTCAGTCCGAAGCCTGCCTGGCCAGCGAATACCGGAACCGAATCCGGGAACTGGAAGCCTATTACCGTTGATCCCGCGATGGAAAACGAATCTTCGACCCTGCGCCGCTTCTGCTGGCTGGCTCTTGCGGTTAGTTTTTTGCTGCTATCGCCCACGCCGGCGGTAGCCGGCTACGCGGGACCCACCGTAGTCGCCAAGGCCAATCGCCATTTGTGGCCCGACGCCATCAAGACGCCGGCGGCGTTTGACAAGGCTTCGCGGGCGGCGCTGCTGGTCTATATCCTGACCTTGCAGGATCTGCAAAAGGCTTCCGAGGCTGACCTGCGCGCATTGATGAAGGTCAATCGCCCCAATCAAGCATCCGTGGACAACTGGTTGAGGAAAGAGATCGAGTCATCATTCCAGCGTTATCGGCAGGCTTCGGCAACCTGCGTCGCCAATGACTGGACCTGTGTAGAAAGCGTCGCGGCGTCGGAAACTTTACTGAATCAGGCTCAGGCGTGGAACCGGAATATTCCCCATGCGCTTTCAGCCTGGCGAAATGACTTTGAGCGGTTCTGTCGCGCCTATGCGGCTGAACAGATGCGATTGGCAGCGCTCTTGCCGGGAGTGAGCAGCGAAATTGCTCGCTTTAATGATCAGGAATGGAACGGCGACGACGTGGCGGACCGGCAGTTTTTCCTGACGTTTGACGACGGCCCCAGCCCTGTTCGAGGTGAAACGGACGCCACGTTGAACATGCTGGACGCAAAGGGTAAAAGCGCGGTTTTTTTCCTGCTGGGCGAGAATTTGCAGAATCGCCTGCATCGGAGCGATGGGTCTTCGCTGGCACGGCTTTATCAGAATCAATGCGTCGCCTCGCATGGCTGGCAACACCGATCCCATGCGCAGTGGAGTCAGTGGCAGGACTCGGTCAAGCGCACGCAATCCTTGTTGAATTCGACCCTGCCCAAAGACAGCGTTCTGCCCTTGTTCCGGCCGCCCTATGGCCAGCGCAAAGCAGACAGTGGGGCGTTTTTTCAGTCGCAATCGCTGCACGTAGCTTTATGGAATCTGGACTCGCAGGATTGGAATTCCCGTCTGAACGCCGATGAGGTCGTCAACCGGATCATCGCGTTGATGCTGATCAAGCGGCGCGGCGTAGTGCTGTTTCACGATATTCACCCCAAGGCGAGAGCCGCATTGCCGGCTCTCTTTGATGTGCTCGGCCATGCGGTGGATTGGGGGGATTGCCATCAGTTGCCATGCAGTGGTGGGTATCGGTCTGGAGCGGCTGGAGTGGTGAAACGAGACTTTAACCCATGCGAAACGGCGATACCCTGATCATTAACCAATGCGGCTACCGGCTGGACGAACGCCTCGCCCCGGGAGCCTATGGCGAAGTCTGGGCGGCCACAGCCCCCGACGGTCGTCCGGTGGCGATCAAGTTGGTCAACGTGGACCGGATGACGCAGGTGGATCCCGCGTTCGGTTCGGCGTGGCGTGCCCATCTGGAACGGGAGATCGAATTTCTCTGTCAGTTGCGTGCCGAGGAGACCGCGCATATCGTCCAGTTGCTGGACCACGGTGACGTGGACGGGCAACCGGCGCTGGTGCTGGAACGGTTGCAGGCGAGCCTGGATCAGTGGTTAAAACAGACGCCACAACCGCTTCCCGCGCGCCAGGTGCTGAACTGGGCGCAGCAAATCCTCGCTGGTCTGACGACCGTCCACGAACATAAGCTGATCTACCGCGATCTCAAATTCAGCAACGTGCTGGTCGGGGACAACGGTCAACGCCTGAAGCTGGCTGATTTTGGCACGCTCAAACCACCACGGGACGAGGGGACGGTCTCCTTTGCTGGCACTCCGACAGCCATGGCCCCGGAACAACGGTTGCCAGCGCGCTGTCAGGACGGGCAGCCGGTCTACGATTTCGACTATCGCGCCGACTTCTACGCGCTGGGGTTGATCCTGTTCGCCCTGTTCACCGGCCAAAGAACCCTCGCCTCCCAGCTCGAAATTGAGCAGATGCTGGATCGGGTTGGTCACGAAGGCGCGAGTCGGGAAGGGCAAAACCTGGGCGGGCTGAATGACCAGGAAAAAAGCGGGTTGAAACGCGCGCTCTGGGCGCGGATCGTCGGCGAAATCACTTTTGGCCCTGAGCACGCTCGCTTGGCAGCGCAAGCACAGGAACTGTACGAACTGATTCTGGCGCTGCTGGCTCCGCGCCAGGAAGACCGCCCCGCTTCCGCTGAACCGATCCACGCGGTGCTGGAGGCGACACTGGCGGCGTTACCGGCGGAAAGCCCGCTACCGTCCGTTGCCCTCCCTTCCCCCAACCCAAAAACTCCCTCCCCGCTGGTGGGGGAGGGTAGAGATAGGGGAGCGGAACGGCCATCGCCTGGCCCGACCCGGCGCGGCTGGATTTATGCCCTTATTGGAGTAGCCGGGCTGGCTGTCGCCGCCTTCGGGCTGAATCACTGGGGGATGTTTCCAGATACCCCGTTCTCTTTTGTCAAACGCACCTTCGCACCGGAGCAGCCCGCGCCCCCGGTTACGCCCCCGCCGGTAGCAGCGTCCACGCCTGCGCCGCCGGTTGCCAAACCTGCTGCACCGCCCGCACCTGCGCCAACGCCTGTAGTTGTACCCACGCCCGCGCCGCCGGTTGCCAAACCTGCTGCGCTGCCCGCGCCTGCGCCATCGGTTGTTCAACCTGC
The DNA here is from genome assembly GCA_937872125.1 of uncultured Candidatus Competibacteraceae bacterium. GTDB lineage: Bacteria > Pseudomonadota > Gammaproteobacteria > Competibacterales > Competibacteraceae > Contendibacter. Next base: position 6,039 of record CALMNY010000477.1, read on the forward strand.
GGCTCCGCCTGTGCCCGCGCCCCCATGGCGCGATCCGCTGGCCATAGGGGAATTGGGGCCGGAGTTGATCGTAGCGCCCGCTGGAACGCTGACGCTTCCCGGCGTGAATGGTCAACCCGGCCACACGGTGGCGATCCAGCCGTTCGCGCTGGCTTCCCAGCCAGTGACCTTCGCCGATTACGCACTTTTTGCACGGCAGGCTGGCCGCTCGTTGCCTTACGATGGCGGCCTTCGCCTCGAAGAACGCGCCACGCGCCCGGTGACGTACATTACCTGGGACGAGGCGCAAGCCTACGTCGAGTGGTTGTCGCAACAGACCGGCCAGCACTACCGCCTGCCCAGCGAGGCCGAGTGGACTTACGCCGAGCAGGCGAATGTCGGCAAGCGTGGCGGCGTTGCCTGGGAGTGGGTGGCGGATTGCGCCGGCGGTGATCCGTCCGCCCTGCCGTTCTCACAGACCGCTCGAGGCCAGGAAGAGGGCGGCGATTGCCGCCGGCGCGTGCGGCGCGGCGGCGGAGTCAGCGGCGAACCTTTTCCCGCCGATCAGGGCAGTCGAGACCTCGGGTTTCGGGTGGTGCGAGAGCCGAGTCCGGCTGAAATGCAGCCATAAGACAGAGCGTTCCTGACTGGTTGATTGATGTTCGTTTGCCCGATCCACCTCCACCAGTTCATCCCATCCATAGAAGGAAAACTCATGTCAATCCCTATGCGGCTATTATGGGTTCTGCTGGGCATGGCATTCGTCAACCTGGTTCAGGCCGACTGCCAGGCAATTTACCAGCGGGCGAAAAATGCCGATCTCGCCACTCTGGAAACCCTCTACCGGGAAGCCCGCAGCGCCCCGGATTGCGACGATGCGTTCCGGGCGAAGCTGGGCCAACGGGTGAGCAACGAACTCCTGCGTCAGACCCAGGCCCGGCTTCAGCAAGACCCCAAGGCCGATGTCACCGAACTGCTCGACCGCGCCCTGAGCTACGCCCGCCCGTGGCAGGCGCTGGCCATGCGCGGCGATCTGCGCCACGACCGGCGCGACTATTATCGGGCGGCCCTGGACTATCAGGAGGCGCTGGAAATCGTCGCGGATCCGAAAGCTACGCCTAATCCGCCCCCCCAGACGCAGATCGGCGACCTGTTCAAAAAAGCCGAGCGCAGCCGCCTGCTGGCCGACCGCTACCCTCCCACTACGAACAGTCGCTCCACTGGCGAGCCGGCGGGGCTGGCGGCTACCAGCATTCGGGGTTTCGTGCCGGAACGGGTGGCTTTACCGATCACTTTTGAATACGACTCCACTGAATTCGACGCCAAAGGCCAGGCCGCCGCCGCCGACCTGCTGGATTTCCTGACCCGCCAGGGCCAGCAGGAGATCACGCTGATCGGCCATACTGATCCCCGGGGTGATGACGCCTACAATCTCGCGCTGTCGCAGCGCCGGGCCGAGGCGGTGAAACGGTTCCTGCAAGCCAGGAATTACGCCGGAACCATCCATACCGAGGGGCGGGGCAAGCGGGAACCGCTGGCCGTAGATGATCCCCAGACCTATTCAGAGGACGAACTGCACCGCTTGCAACGACGGGTTGAACTGCGCCGGAATTGAACGCTTGGGAGCCAAACCATGACCGTAAAAACCCGATCACTGCCTGGTCGAGATGCTCTTTGGGGTTATGTCCGGCTGGCTGGCCTGCTGGGCGCGTTATGGACCTTGCCCGCTTCGGCGGCGACGCTGGGGCTGGTGGTCGGCATTGACCAGTATCGCTACAAACCCGTTCTGAAGGGCGCGATCAACGATGCCCGCGCTATCCGGGCGGCGCTGGAAGCGGCGGGCGTCCAGGACATCGTGATGTTGCTGAATGAGCAAGCAACCCGCGAAACCGTCCGGAACGCCTGGAATCAGCAGGCCGCCAAGGCCAAACCCGGCGACACCCTGATCTTTACCTACGCTGGCCACGGCGGTCAGGAACCGGAGCGGGTGCGCGGGAACGAGGCGGACGGCAAGGATGAGGCCCTGCTACTCGCCGGTTTCCAGGAAATCCGGCCGGGCAACGGCCAGCGCATTGTGGATGACGAACTCGACCAGTGGTTCCGCGCCGCCAGTTCGCTCAATATCATTTTCGTGGCCGACGCCTGTTACTCAGGCACGTTGACCCGTTCCATTGATCCCCGCGCCGCCTTCCTGGGCCGCCGCACCATCGGCGACTATGGCCCCATCAAGGACGACGAACTGCCGCCGCCGGTCGCCCGGCCCCAAGCCGGCGAACCGCAGCTACCCAATGTTACCTTCCTGGCCGCCAGCCGGGAAAACGAAACCACGCCGGAGGTGGTCATTGATGGCCAACCCCATGGCGCTTTGAGCTGGGCTTTCGCCCAGGCGCTGCGCGGCGCGGCAGACGCCAACCGCGACCGCGCCCTGACCCGGCAGGAATTGCAGGGCTACATCGAGGAGACGGTGCGGATGTACGCCGAAGCGCGCCAGCATCCGACGGTGCAACCGCTGGCCGATTCCCACCGGGCCATTCTGCCCGCCGCCGAACGGCCGGCCGAGCGGACGCCGGCGCCGCCCACCTTGCGCCTGCGCGTGCTGGGTTTGGCGGATGCTGAAGGTCGGGCGCTGCTCGGCCAGGTTCCCGGCGCTGAACCGGCGACAGGCCAACAGCCGCCGGACCTGGTGTGGGATGCCAGTCAGCAGCAGGCGCTCAGCGGCCAGGGCGATGTAGTCGCCTATGAGGTCAAGGATGCGGCGGCGTTGCGGCAAGTAGTCGCCAAGTGGCGGCTGCTGGCCACAGTCAAGGCGCTGAGCGCCCCCCACAGCCTGCGGTTGCGGCTGGAGCCGGGCGATGGCTTGCATCGCCAAGGGACCGTGGTTTCCATCACGCTCGACGGCCACCGGCACCGTTATCTCACGTTGTTTAATCTGGCGGCGGATGGCACGGTGCAGTTTCTTTACCCCAAGCCGGGTGATGCGAAGACCGTGGCGACCGACCAGCCCTTCAAGCTGGCGGACAGCACCCAAATTATTTCCCCGTTCGGGGCCGATCACCTGGTCGCCGTGGTGACCCCCACGGAACCGACTGATTTTCAAACCCGGTTGCGCGGTCTGGATGGCCGGCCGGAAGCGGACGCTCTGGATCGCGTCCTGCGGGAGACGGATTGGGGTCACTATCAGATGGGCGTGTTGGGCCTGTACACCGCGCCGGGGAAGTAGTGAGTGGCGAGTGGCGAAAGCTCCCTATTTCCCTCTCTCCCTCTCTTTAAAGATGTGAGGAGTGTTGAGCATGAATCACAAGGGTTATCGTTGGCTGGGCCTGCTATTGGCGCTGAGTCTTTTCGCCATCCAAACTGCCAGCGGCGCGGATCGCGCCCTGCTGGTCGGCATTGATCAATACCTAAAGGTCAAACCCCTGGAGGGTTCCGCCAACGACGTACAGACTATGCGCCAGTTCGTGCTCGACACGCTGGGCTACCGCCCGGACCAGATTCAGGTGTTGCTGGACGGCGCAGCCACCCGCGCCGGCATCCTGAGCGCCCTGGATCGCTGGCTGATCGAGGGCAGCCGGCCCGGCGACCGGGTGCTGTTCTACTACAGCGGCCACGGTTTCCAGATGCCCGACGCTGATGGCGACGAAAAGGATCGTCTCGACGAGACGCTGGTCAGCGTGGACACCGAGCCGGATGACCAGGGCGGCTATCGCAACATGATCAGCGACGACGAATTGAAAACCCGCTTCGACCGCCTGGCCGACCGCCAGACGACCGTGATCATTGATTCCTGCCATTCGGGCACCATTACCCGGAGTCTGCTTGATCCCGGCGATACCCGCGCCCGCAAGACTCTCGATCCAGGCTCCTCCCGTCCGACCCGCGATTTCAGCAAGTCTCTGGCGGACCATCGCCATGAGGAAAGTCTGCTCAAGGGCAATGGCCGACGAGTGGTATGGAGCGCGGTCGCCGCCGCTCAGGTCGCTCTGGTGGATCAGGAGATCACGCCGCGCAGCGGGGTGTTCACCGGGCGCTTTCTGGCTGGCCTGCGCGACCGGAAGGCGGATCGCAATGGCAACGGCCAAGTGAGCTATGCAGAGCTGCTGGATTATCTTCGTCAGGAATCCGAGGGCTATTGCCAGCGACATCGTGGAGACTGTCGGCTTGGGCTGACCCCGACCCTGGAGGTGGACCCCGTTTACCTGGGCCAGCCCGTCTTCGCCTTTGAGGCAGGCAACCCGTTGCCCGTCCCCGAACTGGCTACGGAACTGCTGGCTCACGCCAATTCGCTGCAAGCCAGGTTGGAAATCCTGCCCGGCGCGGCCTTCCGCGTGGGGGAGGTGATGCAAATCCGGGTAACCAGCCCCCGCGATGGCTATCTGGTGGTGCTGGACCTCAACGCCCGTGGCCAGGTCACCCAGATTTTCCCTAACGAGTTCAGCGACAAGGCCGGCAAGGGCAACCGGATCACCGCCAGCCGGCCGATCACGATTCCCGATGCCTATTACGGCTTCCAGTTTAAGGCCCAGGAACCACTGGGCCGGGGCCAACTGCTGGCCATCGTGAGCGAAGACCCGGCACCGCTGGATGGACTGCTGGCCCGGCACAAGGATTTACAGGTGATCGCTCGTCCGGAGGCGTACCTGACTGCGCTGACCGAACCACTGCGGCAACCTTGGACCGGCGACCCGTTCAACCGGCAGGTCGAATGGTCGCTGGTGAAGGTCGAGTATGAGATCGGGCGGTAGGGCTTGATAAAAACTAACTTATTGATTGTAGGAGCGAGCTTGCTCGCGATATGAAGGTCAGC
>CALMNY010000478.1 GCA_937872125.1 uncultured Candidatus Competibacteraceae bacterium
CACACGCCGCGCTTCTGCGGACAACTTTCGAGCGCCGGCACGGCGCTCTTGGCTTTCTTGCTGGAGCGCGGCTTGCGCACCAACTGGTTGATTGTGGCCATTGCCCCCTACTCCAGTCGAGCGGTGAAATTCGGTGAACCCGGCAGCGGGCCTGCGCTGGTGAGCATCCGGGTCTGCAAAGACGCGGAACTATAGGGAGGCAAGCCACTGATGTCAAGGTTATCCTGGCGCCGGCTCCGCGCGGAAACCATCAAAATTCAATACTCTTCCCGCTCTCGCCAGATTTCGCTACGCTCAACGGCAAAGACTGCTCGGCTGCCAGGATGCCATAAAATTTCCTGCGGCCTCGTTTGTCACCCTGGTTGACATTCACACCGGGCGGCGCCGGCCGCTCAACCTCCATCCACCCGCCGCGCCTGCATGATTTCATTACGACCACATTTCAGCCCCCTGACCCAGCGCCGACTGGCGCAGTTTCGCGCTAACCATCGCGGCTATTGGTCGCTGTGGCTGTTCCTGCTGCTGTTTGGATTCAGCCTGGGCGCGGAATTCATCGCCAACGATCGTCCTCTGCTGATCTATTACCAAGGTTCGTTCTATGCGCCGGTATTCAAGGGCTATGCCGAAACTGATTTCGGCGGCCTGTTTCCGACCGAAGCCAACTATCGTGATCCCTATCTGGCGCAACTGATCAATGAGAAGGGCTGGATGCTCTGGCCGCCCATCCGCTTCCGCTACGATACCGTGAACTACAACCTGCCGGTTCCGGCCCCCGCTCCACCCTCCGCTGACAACTGGCTGGGCACCGACGATCAGGGCCGCGATGTGCTGGCCCGGCTGATTTACGGCTTGCGCATTTCGGTACTGTTCGGCCTGTTGCTCACCCTGAGTTCCTCGCTCATCGGGGTGGCGGCCGGGGCGGTGCAGGGCTATTTTGGCGGTCGGTTGGACTTATTGTTCCAGCGTTTTCTGGAAATTTGGGGCGGCCTGCCGCAACTGTTCATCCTGATCATCGTCTCCAGCGTGGTGACACCGGGGTTCTGGACCCTGTTGCTGATTCTGATGCTGTTCGGCTGGACCAGTCTGGTCGGGGTGGTGCGCGCCGAATTTCTGCGCGCCCGTAACTTCGACTACGTTCGCGCCGCCCGCGCTTTGGGCATGAGCGATGGGCGGATTATGTTCAAGCATGTCTTACCCAACGCCATGGTGGCGACGCTGACCTTCATGCCGTTCATTCTGTCCGGCTCCATTGTGGCATTGACGGCGCTGGATTTCCTGGGCCTCGGCCTGCCGCCAGGGTCCGCCTCGCTGGGCGATCTGCTGCGTCAGGGCAAGGACAACCTGCAAGCACCCTGGCTGGGCATTTCCGGCTTTGTGGTGGTGGCGCTGATGCTGAGCCTGCTGGTGTTCGTCGGCGAGGCGGTGCGGGATGCGTTCGATCCGCGGAAAAATTTGGTGTGACCAGAAATGGCCATGAGCTTGTGGAACAACTGGAATCCTGCCATTCATCTAAACTTAGCCCCAATTTGGCGTAAAGGCGCTAATATCCACGCCGGCAACAACCCCACCCACATCCACCATGACTCGACCTGTTTCCCGTCTTGCGCTCGTCTGGCTACCGTTCTGCATCCTGGCCGGCGGCGTCGAATCCCTGCCCGCCCAGGAAACCGCCGCCCCACCGGCCGCTACGGAAACCAGTGAAAACGGCGTACTCGCCGTAACGGTCGAGGGCGTGGATGAACCGTTGCGCACCAATGTGCTGGCCCTGCTGGAACTCAACCGCTTCGCGGGCCAAACCGCGCCGGAGGAAACCCGGCTGCGCTGGCTGCACGGCAACGCCGAACGCGAAATTCGCGCGGCGCTGCAACCGTTCGGCTATTACGAACCCACCATTGAATCCGCGCTGAATCGCGTCCCCGGCGGCTGGGAAGCGCGCTATCGCATTCAGCCAGGCCGGCCATTGCGCATCACCACGCTGGATCTGCAAATCCTCGGCGAAGGCCAGCAGGATCCGGTCTTCCAGCAGGCGCTGGCCAACGCTCCGCTCGTCCAGGGCCAAACCCTCGATCAGCCCAAATACGAACAGTTCAAGCAGGCGCTGGAAACGCTGGCCACCGAGCGCGGCTATTTCGAAGCCCGCTTCGCCGAGCGCGCCATCGAGATCAACCTGGAAGCCTACGAGGCCACCGTCCGTTTGCATTACGACACCGGCCCGCGCTACCGCTTCGGCGCCATCACCTTCAAGCAGGACTTCCTGTCCCCCAAGCTGCTGAATCGCTATCCCCGCTTCAAATCTGGCGATCCCTACAACGCCAACGACCTGCTGAAACTACAAGGCGATCTCAACAGCAGCCCGTACTTCAGCCAGATTCAGATCAACGCGCCGCCCGACGCCGCGACCGATACTACCCCGGTTGAAGTGGTGCTGGAGCCGAACAAGAAGCGCAAGTACAGCGCTGGCGCCGGCTATGGCACCGACACCGGGCCACGCGTCAGACTGAAAGCTGAACAACGCTGGCTCAACCGCCGGGGACACCACGCCGAGCAAGAACTGCTGTGGTCGCCGATCAAGATGTCCTTCGGCGGCAAGTACTACATTCCCGGCGACGACCCGACCACCGACACCTACACCTTGAACGCCGGCTACACCCAGCA
>CALMNY010000479.1 GCA_937872125.1 uncultured Candidatus Competibacteraceae bacterium
TTGAGTTTGCTGGCATGGGGTGCAGGATATCCCAACCAAGCGACAAAATAGGTCGCAAAGCCGAAGGCGGAGAGGGACCAGATGCCCACGGCCAGTCAAGGAGGGTTTGTCGCCGGGTCCATGGTGACGGGGAATGGGCGAGGCGGACGGGGCTGTCGCTCCCGGTGGCGCCACCCGGCAAGCGACCTGTTCCGTCGCCTGCGGGGCCTATCCTGGCGCTTCTTCACCGATGGGGAGATCGCCATGCACCTGCTGCGCGAGATGCTGACCTACCAGCGCCCGGCCCGTTCGCCCAGCGAGCGGGCCTTCATCCGCCGCTTTCTGGATCAGGTCCCCGGCATGGTCCGGGATGACTTCGGTAACCGCTGGCTGCGGATCGGCACCCGGCCCACGACCTTGTTCTGTGCCCACACCGACAGCGTCCATACCATCTCCGGGCGGCAACGCCTGCGGGAGGACCGGCGGACCCGGCGGTTTTACAAGGACGACGGCCGCCCCCTTGGCGCCGACGATGCCACCGGCTGCTGGCTCCTGTTGCAACTGATCGCCCACCGGGTCCCCGGGCTTTATGTATTTCACCGCGAGGAAGAAACCGGCGGCGACGGCAGCGACTGGATCGCGCGGGAAACCCCCGGGGTGCTGGCCGGGATTGAGCGCGCGATCGCCTTCGACCGCCGCGGGACGGGGGACGTCATTACCCACCAATGTCGGGTGCGCACCTGTTCCACGAATTTTGCCCAGGCCCTGGCGGCGCAACTTGGGCTGGGCTTCGCCCCCTGCGCGGAAGGGGTCTTCACCGATACCGCCCATTACGCCGGGCTGATCCCGGAATGCACCAATCTCAGCATCGGCTACGAGCACGCCCATACCGGGGCGGAATACCAGGACTATGGCTTCCTGGAGGAGCTGCTGCCCGCGCTGCTGCGGGTGGACTGGGCGGCCTTGCCCGTGGCGCGGGTCTGCGCCCCATTCTCAAGGTGGGCTGAGCCTGGCGACCGGATGACCACCGCGGATCGGCTGGCGTGCCTGGGGTCCTTACCGCCGGCCGAGCGGTTGGTAGCGGCTTGACCTTACCGTCTCCTCATCACCGCCCCACGACCGGGCCGGTTGAACCGGCCAGTGTCTACTCTGTTGGCTTCAATTCCACGCCTTCCAGGTTCGAGATGGCCTGGTCCGGATCACCGCAGTTGACGGTGGCCTTATGTTCACCGTTTACAAGCACATTGACCCCGGCCTCGGCGGGGTGGTCCTCGGAGACCAGGTCGGCGCCCCAAAACACGCTGTAGGTGGTTTTGCCGTTGGGTATTTCCACCGACTCGGACTTGTAACGCCCGACGCCTTGCCATTGGGTGGTCGAGGCTTTGGCGCGGGGCACGCGCACCACCATCTCGGGTTGCTTCTCCGGATGGCCAAAGGAGTATTCGAGGGTCTTGCCCTCGTCACATAACTGAATCCGTTTGCCCTTGGCGGTAAGGCAGTGGAACAGGGTGACCGCCCCCGGCGGGCAGGTTGGGCCGGTTACTGGCGTGGTAGCCGTACTGGTTTTCGTCAACAGGCGCGCGTTCGCGCCATGGATGGCAGCGGTGTCGTCGGCCGCCACGGCGGGTAAGATCACCAGGATGCCAATCAAAAAAAGGGCCTTGTTCATCTTGCAGGTTTCCGCGTTTCGTCTTCGAAACATGATGGAGAAGTGAATGGCTTCCCCATCCTCCTGATGTTGGTTGCTGGACCCTACCCATCTGGGCTTACTACGCCGAGCTTGGTCGGGTCAGCCACAGGCAGGTTGAGTCATAAATCGCTCCACACGGCACATGATCCGGCCCTGGGCCGCTGGTGGACAGGCCATTCTGACAGGTTGCCAGCGCGCTGCGAAACAGGCCATCTTGATCGGGGGGAGGGAGTGGGTTGGGCGGTACTTAATTGCTGGTTTCGGTGGGCTTCAGAGTGCGCCTGCTCATGCCTCAATCCCTGCCAGCAATGCCGCGATCTCTTCCGGTTGGGGCAGTTGCCCCCTCAATTCCTTGGGCAGCGTCTTGGTGATTTCATAGGTTGCCACGCCGATGGGCTTGCGGGCGTCGTGCAGGGCGTACTCGACAATGGTGCGGTTCTTTTCCTTGCAGAGAATGATGCCGATGGAGGGATTCTCGTCCTCTTGCCGGATCTGCCGGTCGAGCGCGGTCAGGTAAAACTGCATCTTGCCGACGAACTCCGGCTTGAATTTGCCGATCTTCAGTTCGATGGCCACCAGACAACGCAAGCGCCGGTGAAACAGCAGCAGGTCGATCAGGAACTCCTCGCCGTCCACCGCCAGCGGGTACTGGCTGCCCATGAAGGCGAACAGGCCGCCCATGGCGCGCAGAAAATCCTCGATCCGGGCGATCAGCGCCCGTTCCAGTTCACGCTCGCTGTGTTCCTCACCCAGTTCCAGAAAATCGAAGGTGTATTCGTCCTTCACCGCCAGCTTGGCCTGGGCACGCAGTTCCGGCGTCAGCGCCTGGTCGAAATTGGTCTGGCCAAGCAGCGATTTCTCGTAGCTCTGGTTGTCGATCTGGTGGATGAGTACGTTCCTTGACCAGCCGAATTTGCGGGTCATGCGGAGGTAAAATTCCCGTTCCA
>CALMNY010000480.1 GCA_937872125.1 uncultured Candidatus Competibacteraceae bacterium
ACGGAATTTTGAGCGTTTTATCTCGATTTTGAACCTGCTGCGGGTTTTTACCCCCACCCCGGCTATCATGTTACTAATCAATAACATGCAGATTTGGGTAATCGAGTGCCTTCAACACCCCCGCCTCGATCAGCGCCTCAAAATGCCGGGCCAGCGCTTCCGCGATGGCGGGAACGCGAACCAGCAGGCCGACTTCGATATTCCGCTCCTGCGCGGCTTCGGTGAAGTTGGCCGAGGACACGAACGCGACTTGCCGATCCACGACGATGCACTTGGCGTGCAGGCTGGCGCGCTTGCCAACTTCCAAGGCCAGCGAACGCGGGTCGTAATACACCGCCGGGAGTCGCTTTCCCGGCCATTCCTGGTTGGTGAACCGTTCGATGAAGCGCCGGAGCAGAAGCACGGTGGGCGTCACATCCTGCCAGGTGCGTTGCACGTCCAGACACAACCGCACGTCGAGATCGGGCCGTTGTTCCATCCGCTCGGCCAGGGCGCGGAACACTTGCCGGCCTTGATGGACGGCGTAGCCCACGGCCAACACGCTGTGGCGGGCGGTGGAAAACAGTTCCCGCACCACCACCGCCGTGTCGCGAATCGCCACGCCGGGCGCTTCCGGGCCGGAAGTCACTAAATCCAGTCCGTCGTGCCCCGGAGTGCGGGCGGTGCGGTCATCGGCCAGGGTCGCCAGCAGCAGCGCCAGTTGCGGCCCGGTCAGCCCGGCCTGATGCAGGCGCTGACTTTCAGCGACCACCACGTCAATCAGTTCTGCCGCCAGATAGCGGCGCAGGCCCACCGCACTGAACGGCACGCTCAGCCGCCCGGCCCGCAACGCGCCGCTGAGTTGCCGCAAGTCAGTTTCGCTCAGGCGCGGCCACGGGGCGCTCATGGCGGATCCGGGAAAAAAGCCGCCGCCGCTTGATCCACCGTCGGCGCCACCAGGCTCCGGTCGAGGAAGTCGTTGAACTGCTCGCACGAGGTTTCGGCGATCAGCAGGCAGCCGTGACAGGCCGCGCCGTGCAGGAAGCGCCGCTCGTGGGGGTCGTCGGGCTTGTGCTGGGCGCAGACCGGGTCGTTGCCGCACAGTCGCGCCCAGTCCAGGGCGGCGCGCAGGTGGTGGTGAATCCGCTCGCCGGCTTTGACCAGCCCGCCCAGGGTGCCTTCTGCGTCGGAGGAGGCGGTGTAGAGCAGAATGCCGTAGCCCAGTTCGCTGGCATAGACGCGCTCGCGGATCGCGCTGGCCGGGTAACCGCATTCCAGCGCAATCACCGTCAGCAGCAGGTGCGACAGGGTGTGCATCAACAGGTAATCGGCGCCGGGGAATACCCGCTGGCTGGTGGGATGCTCCTGTTGCCAGCACTGGAACCCCTGGACCAGTTGCAAGTGACGGTCGTTCACGGCGGACTGGCGCAACCAGTGGCGAATCTTCTCGCGCTGGAAGCCAATGAAAATACCCTCGCCGCGATTTTCGATGGCCGGGAGCCAGGTCGTTTCCGCGCTCAGCGTCGCCCGTTCCACGCCGATGTCCAGTTCGCCATCGGTATCGGGCGCGACGGCCTCGAAGCGGGTGAAGCCGACCTGAGCCACGACTTCACGCAAGCGGTGAATCAGCAACACCCGCTCGACCGCTTCCATGCCGGGGTGATCCCACATCGCGCGGGGCAAGACCCGGGCGTAAAACTCGCTGTCGGGGTGGTCGCGGCCAATCGGATCCTGGTCGGCGGTCAACACCGCCAGTTCCGCATCCTTGATGGTGGGAACATCGTCGCCGGCGCTGCCTGCCTCGCGGTGGGCGCGAATGGCGCTGAGGACGCGGCCGCTGTCATAGCCCCGGATGGCTTCCCGAACTTTCACGACTTTGCGACTGAAGAATTCCACCTCTTCCACGGTCTCGGCTTCCGCCACGGTGTCCCACACCGCCGTCACCGCCTCCATGACCGGATCGGTCTGTTGCAGCGGCAGGGAAATGACGCTCAACAGTTGCGGGAAGTAGGCATGGCTGGCGGAGCGGATCAGCAGGCGGTTAAGCTCGTGGCATTCTTCCTGGGTGTGGTAGCCGCCCAGCCAGGGCCGGCCGCCGTCGCAGTAGCCCAATGCCTTGAATTTTGGGTTGGAGGCCGACGCCAGCGAGCGCCGCTTGCCGCAGTCGCAGCGGACCCACAGACTGGCGATGTCGCCGCTGGTGCCCTGTTCATCAATCCACAGGTTGCGGCGGCAGGCGGTGGCTTCCTCGTGAACGAAAGCGTACCAGTCAATGTCGCCGATGTGGCCCTTGGGACAGGCCCGCACGAACCGCACCGGGACCACGGGATGTTTTTTGCGGTCTTCGTCCTCGAACTGGTTTTTTTGCACGAGGCGGCGATGCACCAACCGGCGCGAGCGGCCGTAACGCGGGTGGGTGTGCAGGATGTCCTGGGTGATGAACCATTCCGGGAATTGCCAGACGGTGACGCCGCCGCCGGGTTGGTCGGGGTCGGGATCGACCGGCGGTTCGCGCAACTCCCGCACCTCGGGCAGAAACCGGCGAATCTTCTGCAACAGCCGGGGTTCGGCGATGGCCCGCACCGGGGTGATCCAACGCCAGTGGTCGAGGCCGCCCACCAGAACGGCCTGTTTCGGCAGGTCGATCAGCGCGCCAGGGCCGAAGGTGTTGAGCAACTGGCCACGGCGTACTTGGCCGTGGGGCTTCACGGGTCGCTGTGGGCCACGTCTTGGTTGTCGAGGGTTTTGAGCCATAGGTTCACGTTCGGTTCGACGTCGCGCATGGAGCGGTTGGCGCGGAATTTATAAGCGCGGGAGGGCAGGTCGGCATCAAGAAAGCCGTAGAGCAGGCGGGCGACGCCACCGACTTCGTGTTGGTATTGCAGCGCGCCGCCAGCCTGGGCGGTGTCGTGGGCAAGTTGGCACCAGGCATCGAGCAGGTCCTTGAGCCGGTCGCCGACGTTCTGGCGCAACGTGGCGGCCTCGGCGGCGGGTAGCGCGGCGTGGCCGGTCGCCCGGTCGCTCAACACGCGGATTAACGCCGCTTCGAGGGCTTGGCGTTGCGGCTCGATGCTGGAAGCGCCGAGTGGCGCGGTCAGGACTGGATCGGTGTGTCGGGCCAGCCCGACCACGACGGCGGCCAGAGCGCGATCCAGGGCGCGCGGGGCAAAGGGGGTGACGCTGGTGGCTTCGACGCTGCGGTAGAAGGTCTGGTGAAAGGCGGCGAAGCGTTCGTAGTGCGAGCGGTCGCGCGGGCGGTGAATGTTGAGCAGGGTGACGACCAGGCCGGGCCGTTCCGGGTCGCGGCCCACGCGGCTGCTGGCCTGGATGTATTCGGCGCTGGTCTTGGGCTGGCCGAGAATGACCATCAGCCCCAGCCGGGTGATGTCGAGACCGACCGAGATCATGTTGGTGGCCAGGGCGATGTCCACCCGGTCGGGCTGGGCAAAGTCGAGGTCCAGCCGCCGCTTGGCTTTGGCCACATCGGCGGTGCTGACCCGCGAGGTCAGTTCCAGCACTTCAAACTGGATGGTGCGGTTGGCGAAGCGGCCGGCCGGCTCGTTGAGGGCGTGGCGCTGGCCGTAGCTTTGCAGGCGGGTGGTGACTTCGTCCTCGACGATGCGCCGGCTGCCGCCCAGTTCGCGCAGGCTGTTGAAGTAGCCCAGCAGGGTCATATAGGGGTCGGCGGGGTTGAGCGGCGCCCCCCCACCCCGGCCCTCCCCCACGAGTGGGGAGGGAGTCCAATCCCCTCCCCCTGGATGGGGGAGGGTTAGGGTGGGGGTGTGGCCGCGAGTCGTGTTTTCGGCCTCCTCATACGCCTGTTGCGCGGCGGCCATCAGGGCGAGATAGGTGCGCAACATGACCACCTTGAGGCTGCGGCCCTGGGCGGCGACGCCGACATACAGGCGCGGGTGGGTGCGTTCTGGCGAGTGGGTTTCGGCAAAGAAGCTGTCGCGGCGCTCCAGCCCCGGCGGCGGGAAGATGTCCACTTCGCAGCGATTGAACAGAGCGCGGATTTGAGACGCGGCGCGGCGCACGGTGGCGGTGGAAGCAACGATCTTGGGCCGGTGCGGGTCTTCGGCGCTCGTGGCGCACAGCGCGTCCAGCGCGGTTTCGTACAGGCCGGCGATGGTGCCCAGCGGCCCGGAGATCAGGTGCAGTTCGTCCTGGATGATCAGTTCGGGCGGCGGCAGGCGGCCTGCGGGCAACGGCTGGCCCACTTTGGGCTGGCAGGGACCGTAAAAGCCCTGACTATCGTAACGATCCACCCGGCCAAACAGCGCGCCGACCTCGCCGGTCCAGGGCAGCGCGGCGAACTTGTCCACTGTGGCGATGAGAAAGCCCGGCAGGCGGCGGTAAATCGGTTCGTCCACACTGAGGATCGGCAGGGTGCGCCCGCTGCGGGCGGCAAAGTCGCAGGCGCGGTTGACGCAGACCACCCGCAAATCGGTGGGCGCGTCGGGATCGGGGACCAGTTGGAACGAATTGGCGGTGAACTTTTCGCCGCACCACGGGCAGTTTTCCAGCGGGATCGGCGCGGGGTAGCGGTCGTTGCGCTGGAACTGGAGGGTCTTGTGGCGGGCGGTGTAGACGTTGTCGTCGCCCCGTTTCCCCATGCGGTTCGGGGTAGCGGCCTGGCCGACCCACAGGCCGATCTCGAACGGCCAGTCGCCCAGCGC
>CALMNY010000481.1 GCA_937872125.1 uncultured Candidatus Competibacteraceae bacterium
TTCGCCCAGCGGGCGCGCAGCTTTGAAGGCAAACTCCAGGTGGAACTGGCGCAACTGCGTCATCTGTCCACCCGGCTGGTGCGCGGCTGGACCCACCTGGAGCGGCAGCGCGGCGGCATCGGCCTGCGTGGTCCCGGCGAGACCCAGTTGGAAACCGACCGGCGGCTGCTGGCCGATCGCATCCGGCAGATTCGTCTGCGGCTGGAGCGGGTCGAACGCCAGCGCGAGCAGGGGCGCCGGGCGCGGCGCAAGGCCGATTTGCCGACCGTTTCGCTGGTGGGTTATACCAACGCCGGCAAATCCACCCTGTTCAACGCCTTGACTCAGGCGGGCGTGTACGCCGCCGATCAATTGTTCGCCACCCTGGACCCGACCGTGCGCCGGCTGGAGTTGCCGGGGGCGGAGCCGGTAGTGCTGGCCGACACGGTGGGCTTCGTCAATCGCCTGCCGCACGAGCTGGTGGCAGCATTTCGCGCGACCCTGCGGGAAACCTGCGAGGCCAGTTTGCTGTTGCACGTGATTGACGCCCGCCATCCCGACCGGGACGCCGTGATCGCGCGGGTCGAGACGGTGTTGGCGGAAATCGGTGCGGATGAAGTACCGCAATTGCGGGTGTATAACAAGATTGATCTGAGCGGTGAGCCGCCCCGGCTGGAGCGGGATGCCGACGGTCAGGCGTGCGCCGTCTGGGTATCGGCGACGACTGGCGCGGGCATCGAACTGTTACTGGCGGCGCTGACCGAACGGTTGCGAGGCGAGGCCGTGCATGGCTGGCTGTGCCTGCCGCCGGAGGCGGCCCGGTTGCGGGCCAAGCTGTTTGACCTGGGCGCGGTGGTGACTGAAAGCACCGGTGCAGAAGGTGAATGGCTGATCGAGGTGCGCACGTCGCACGGTAATGTGGAGTGGTTGTCCCGCCGGGAAGGGTTGCGGGCGGAATGGGTGCGTTCGGGTTTTGCAATCCCGGAGGTATCAATGAATACTGATGATGTTGGGGTATGACATGGCCTGGAATGAACCCGGTGGTGGCAATCGCGATCCCTGGAGTGGCGGGGGGCGCGATCAGGGGCCGCCCGATCTGGATGAAGTGGTCCGCAAGCTGTCGGACAAGTTCAGCGCGTTGCTGGGCGGCCGGCGCGGTGGCGGCAGTAGCGGCGGCGGTGGCGCGGCCGGTTCAGGCGGCGGTGGCGCCGGCTTCGCCGGCATCGGCCTGATCGTTGGCGTCATCGCGGTGATCGGCTGGCTGATCGCCAGCATCTACATCGTCAACGAAGGCGAGCGCGGCGTAGTACTGCGGTTCGGGCGCTATCTGGAAACCACGATGCCCGGCCCGCATCTGCGGCTGTTCCCGATTGACCGGGTGGAGATCGTGAATCTCGAACAGCGCCGGTTCCGGGAAATCGGCTATCGCTCCGGCGCGAGCGGCGCACGCCAGCCGGCGGTGCGCACCGTGCCGAAGGAAGCGCTGATGCTGACTCAGGACGAGAACATCGTGGACGTGCGCCTGGCGGTGCAATACCAGATCAGCGATCCCCGCGCCTATCTGTTCAATGTCTTCGATCCGGAGAACGTCCTGGTGCATGTGGTGGAGAGCGCCGTCCGCGAAACCATCGGCAAGAGCACCATGGATTTCGTGCTGACCGAAGGGCGCAGTAACATCGTGGCTGATATCAAGATCTTGGCTCAGCGCATTCTGGACAACTATGGTCCCGAGGAGCCGGCCAAGGCCGCTGCCGCCGGAAAAGATGGAGGCCCGGTCCCTGGCAAGGGCGCCGGCCTGCAAATCGTGACCGTCGTGCTGCAAGACGCCCAGCCGCCCGAAGAAGTGCAGGATGCCTTCGCCGACGCGATCAAAGCGCGCGAGGACGAGCAGCGGTTGAAGAATGAAGCCGAAGCCTACGCCAATGAGGTGATTCCCCGGGCGCGTGGCCAGGCGGCGCGGCGGTTGCAGGAAGCATCGGCCTATAAGGAACAGGCCATTGCCGAAGCTCAGGGCGAGGCCAGCCGGTTCGAACAGTTGCTGACCGCCTATGAAAAGGCCCCGGAAGTGACGCGCGAACGGCTGTACCTGGAGACCCTGGAAACGGTGTTGTCACGGTCCAGCAAAGTGCTGGTGGACGTGAAGGGAACCAACAACCTGTTGTATTTGCCCCTGGATCGCCTGCTGAAGTCGGGAGAGGCGGTGGATGCGAGCGGCGCGCGGCCAGGCGGCGCGGCGGCTGAACCCGTGCCGGCCACTTCGACCACGGCCGATGATAATGCGGCGGCCAGCCGCTTGCGCGATCTGAATCGCAGCCGGGAGGTGCGCTGATGGCCCTGTCACGTAATTTAATCGTGGGCGCGCTCGGCGCCGTGGTGGCGCTGCTGGCGATGTCCCTGTTCACGGTGGATGAAACCCAGACCGCCATCCGCTTCCAGTTGGGCGAGATTGTCCAGGCCAACTACAAGCCCGGCCTGCACTGGAAGTGGCCGCTGATCAACAACGTTCGCAAGTTCGACCGGCGGTTACAGACCCTGGATACCGATCCGGAACGGTTCCTGACCGCCGAGAAGAAGAACGTGATCGTGGACTCCTTCGCCATGTGGCGGATCGAGGACGTGCGGCAGTTCTACACCCGGGTCGGCGGCGATCCCAGCCAGGCCAACGTGCGGCTCGATCAGATCGTCAAGGATGGCCTGCGCAGCGAGTTCAGCAAGCGCACCATTCAGGAGGTGGTGTCGGGCGACCGTGACCAGATCATGGAAACCCTGAGCCGGCTGCTGCAGGAGCAGGCTACGCAACTGGGCATCGCCTCCGTGGACGTGCGAATCAAGCGCATCGATTTGCCGCCGGACGTGAGCAATTCGGTGTTCAGCCGGATGAAAGCCGAGCGGTTGCGGGTGGCCAAGGATTTCCGGTCCCGGGGCGGCGAGGCGGCCGAGCGCATCCGCGCCGACGCCGACCGGCAGAGCACGGTGCTGCTGGCCGAGGCTTACCGCGACGCCGAACGGCAACGTGGCGAGGGCGACGCCCAGGCCACTGACATCTACGCCCAGGCTTACGGCAAGAATCGGGATTTCTACAGCTTCCATCGCAGCCTGGGGGCCTATCGGCAGAGTTTCAGTTCCAGGGACGACGTGCTGGTCATGCAGCCGGAGGGTTCCCAGTTCTTCCGTTTCTTCAATCAGTCGCAATGACCCGGACCTCTCGCCAGACCGACGAGGGCGCCGCACCGCCGCTGACCGAACACCGCCATGTGGGATGAACTGCTGGCGGCGTTCGGGTTGATGCTGGTGCTGGAGGGCGTCCTGCCGTTTCTCAACCCCGGTGCCCTGCGCCAGACTTTGTTGCGCATGGCCCAACTGGAGGACCGCGTGTTGCGGCTCGCCGGTTTGGCCAGCATGGGACTGGGTTTGCTGGTGCTGTATGTGTTCCGCTGAAGCGCCGCCAAGCCCATCCGTCCTCTTCTCTTCCTGCTTCGCCCATCATCCGCCATGACTGCTCAAGATCGCTGGCTCCTGCCCGAAGGCATTGAGGAAATCCTGCCCCCCGCCGCCGGCCGGCTGGAACAACTCCGGCGCCGGTTGTTGGACTTGTACGCCAGTTGGGGTTACGAGCTGGTGGTTCCGCCGCTGATCGAGTTTCTGGAATCGCTGCTGACCGGTACGGGCAACGACCTGGAGTTGCAGACTTTCAAGCTGACCGATCAACTCAGTGGCCGGATGATGGGGGTGCGGGCTGACATGACCCCGCAGGTGGCGCGGATTGACGCGCATCTGCTCAAGCGCAACGGGCCGGTGCGGCTGTGCTACATGGGCAAGGTGTTGCGCACCCGCGCCGACGGGTTCGGCGGCTCCCGCAGCCCGTATCAGGCCGGGGTGGAACTGTACGGTCATCGTGGCTATGAGAGCGATCTGGAAGTATTGACGCTGATGCTGGAAACCCTGGCGGCGGCCGGTATTGACGGCACGCATCTGGATCTGGCGCACGTAACGATCTTCCGCGAACTGGCGCGGCGGGCCGGCCTGGACCCGGAACGTGAGGCGCTGCTGTTCGAGGCGCTGCAACGCAAGGCGCTGCCGGAGATTCGCCAGCAACTGGCAGTCTGGAGGCCGCCCGCGCCGTATGGCGAACAACTGCTGGCGCTGGCTGAATTGAACGGTGGGCCGGAGGCGCTGGATGAGGCTGAAGTCAGACTGGCGTCCGCCGGCGACGGCGTCCGCACGGCGCTGGCGACACTGCGGTGGTTGATCGCCGCCCTCCGGCGGCAGTGGCCGGAGTTGCCGATTCATGTGGATCTGGCGGAACTGCGGGGTTATCACTACCACACCGGCGTAGTGTTCGCCGCCTATGTGCCGGGCCAGGGGCAAGCAGTAGCGCAGGGCGGCCGCTACGACGAGATCGGCCAGGTGTTCGGCCGCGCCCGGCCCGCAACGGGTTTTAGCACCGATCTGGCGACTTTGTTGCTCCTGGGTTCGACGCCGGAACCTGCCCGTGCCGGCATTTACGCGCCGGCGGTCGCGGACCCTGCGCTGGAGCGGCGCGTCGCCGAATTGCGCAGTCAGGGCGAACGGGTGGTTCGGGAATTGCCGGACGCGGCGGTGGAGCTGGATGATTTGGGGTGTGATCGCCGGCTGGTTTGGCGGGAAGGGAAATGGAGCGTGGTCCCGCTGGCGGGGGCGGTCGCCTGAATTGGCATTATTGAATGAAAACCATCAGGAAACCGACATGGGCAAGAATGTAGTCGTCATTGGCGCGCAGTGGGGCGACGAGGGCAAGGGCAAGGTCGTGGACCTGCTCACCGAGAACGCGGCAGCGGTAGTGCGGTTCCAGGGCGGACACAATGCCGGGCACACGCTGGTGATCGGCGGCCAGAAGACTGTATTGCACCTGATTCCGTCAGGTATTTTGCGCGAGGGCGTGGCTTGCCTCATCGGTAACGGTGTGGTGCTGTCGCCAGCGGCGCTGCTGACCGAGATTGACCGGCTGGAAACGCAGGGCCTGGATGTGATGGCGCGGTTGCGGATCAGCGAGGCTTGCCCGCTGATTCTCCCCTATCACATTGCGCTGGATCAGGCCCGCGAACAGGCGCGCGGCGAGCGGGCCATCGGCACGACCGGACGCGGCATCGGCCCGGCCTACGAGGACAAGGTGGCGCGGCGGGCGGTGCGGCTGGCTGATCTCCTTGACCGGGAACGTTTTGCCGCCAAGCTGGGCGAGGTGATGGAGTTTCACAATTTCGTTTTACAGCATTATTTTCGGACCGAGCCGGTGGATTTCCAGCAGGTCCTCGATGAAACACTGGCGATGGGCGAGCGCCTGCGACCGCTGGCGACGGATGTCACTGCGCTGCTCGATGCGCACTGGCGGCGTGGCGATAACGTACTGTTCGAGGGCGCGCAGGGGGCGATGCTGGACATTGATCATGGCACCTACCCGTATGTGACTTCCTCCAATACCACTGCTGGCGGCGCGGCTACCGGGACCGGACTGGGGCCGGGTTATCTGGATTACATCCTGGGGATTACCAAGGCCTACACCACCCGGGTCGGCGGCGGCCCGTTCCCGACGGAGTTGTTCGATGCGACCGGCAACTATCTAGCTGAACGCGGCCACGAATTTGGCTCGACCACGGGCCGGCGGCGGCGCTGCGGCTGGTTCGACGCTGTGGCGTTGCGCCGTTCCATCGTGAACAACAGCATTTCAGGGTTGTGTGTGACCAAGCTGGACGTGCTGGACGGTCTGGAGCGCATCCAGGTGTGCGTCGGCTACCAGTGTGGAACGGAACGGCTGGATGACGCGCCGCTGGGCGCTGAAGCCCTGGCCGCCTGCACGCCAATCTACGAGGAACTGCCGGGCTGGCGGGATTCCACCGCCGGCGTGAAGTCCTACGAGGAGTTGCCGGTCAACGCCCGCGCTTATCTGCAGCGGATCGAAGAGCTGACCGGTGCGCCGATTGACCTTATTTCCACCAGCCCGGATCGGGCCGACACCATCGTCTTGCGCGATCCGTTCACGGGGTGAGTGGCGTTCTGTGAAATTTCCACTCCTTAGGGCCAAGGAGGGAAATTGAGCGGCACGAACCAACCCTTGGGAATATCGCCATGTTGCAAACCATCGAAGTTGAAGTGGATGCCCAGGGGGGCATTCACCCTTTGCGACCGCTGCCAAAAGTTCGGGAGCAGCGAGCTTTGCTCACTCTGGTTGTACCGGAACTTTCCAGTACTCAGGCAAAGGGTGAAAGCATCAAGTCACTGTTTGGCCTGCTCAAAGCTCAGCGGGGAGTGAGTCTCGAGGCCATGGATATCGCCATCCGCGAGCGTGCCAAGGCAAGATTTAATGATTGCGATTGATACTAATGTGTTAATTCGGGTATTGGTGGATGACCCCGACGCACCTGATCAATGCGAGCAGGCTCGCGAATTGTTGTTGACACACGGGTTGGCTTGGATCGCGCAGATTGTCTTGGTGGAGACCGTATGGGTATTGGAAAGTGTTTATGGGTTTGGCAGAGCGGAGATACTGAACATCATCGAACGCATTCGCGAAAATCCAGCGCTTGAACTTGAAGCAGCGGATCGATTGGATGAAGCCTTGGCGCTGTACCGCGATAGCACTGCCGACTTTGCCGATAGCCTGATTCTGGTGGCGGCGACGCAGCGGCGGCTGATTCTGCACACCTTTGACCGTAAGCTGGGGCGATTGAATGGCGCCCAACGGATAGTACCCACCTGACATGGCCGAATCCCCCCTTGGCCCCGCTGGCTCCGCCCTTCGCCGACCACGCTACCGTCCCCGACGCTGCCCGCGCCCAGTTCGCCGACAGCTTAGCCTGGTTGACCGAAGGCGCTGGACATCCTGATGCGCTCGGTGCCCGAGCCTGAACAGCGCGCAAATCGTCGCTACCCAGCCGGGTTTGCGCCAGCGACAGTATTGAAGCGTACTTAGCGGGCGCTGCTTCCCTCGGCGGGCCTCTCGAACAATTCCAGCGCCCGCTTCAGCGCGGTGCGGGTAGCCTCGTTGTTCTCGGGCGCGGTGAGCGCCTGCCGCATGAAATCCAGCGTCTTGGGCGGATTCTGGGAAAACCGGTAAGCGGCGGCGAACGCTCCAGTCGCTCTCTCCACGTCGTTCAGCGCCCCATAAACCTGGCCGAGGTTGTACCACGATGACGACCGGCCCGGCGAAAGCGAGATGGCGTATGCCAGTTGATGTTCCGCACGCTTGAACTGGCCGAGCTTCAGGTTGGCGTAACCGAGATTGCCCGCCACTTCGACATCAGCGGGATCCGCTTCCTGCGCTTTCTGGAATGCGGTTGCGGCGGCCTGATAATCATTCCGTTTCAGCGCATCGAGCCCCTGCTGATTCAGGGTGCGGGCTTCCTTCACGTTCCGGTGGGCCGGCCCGGCCAGATTTTCCAGTTGCTGCCGGGTCGCGTTCAGGCCCGCTTCGTCATTTCTGGCCGCCTGGGTCAACATCCGCTGAACCTGGCTGGATACCACTTCGTACTGACCAGCCAGCACGGGCGCGGCTACGCTCAACGTCACCATCCAGAGCAGCCTTCTCAGGGTCTTGCGCATGGCGATCTCTCCTTCCCGGTGTTATGGCCGGCGCTGCAAAAACCGCGTCACTTCCAGCGCGAATGATTCCGCCCGCCAGATATTGGTGGCGGTGACATGGGTGGCGTAGGGCATGACCCAGAGTCCACAGTTGGGAATCGCCCCGAACATTTCCAGGATTTGATCCAGGGGCGCCACCGGGTCGCGGTCGCCGACGATGATCAGCGTCGGCTGAAAGATGCACTCCAGCAGTTCCAGATCATGGGCATGATCGGTCGTCGCTGGCTCCAGCGCCTCCGACACCCGGCAGATCACCTCCTCCCAGGCGTCCGGCCCGCCCTGCGGATGATGGATGTCGCTCAACCACTTGTGCATGCCCACCCCGCGCCAGTAGGCCGGATCGGCCATATTACGCGTGCCGGCATGGGTTTCCTCATCCTTGCGGTAACCGACCCGGTACAGCACCAGCCGGCTTACCCGCGCGGGATGATGCAGCGTGAGCCACAGCGCCACCGCCCCGCCCATCGAAGACCCCACCAGATGCGCCTGGGGCAGATTGAGTTCATCCATCAGTTCCAGCACCGCGCGGCCCATGTCGGCGACCGTCAGCCGCTCGGCCACCATCGGGCTGTGGCCATGGCCCAGATGATCGGGAACGATGACCCGGAAGTTGCGGGCGAACAAGGGGATCTGCGGGTTCCACTCCGCCCCGCTCATCCCGCCGCTGTGTAGCAGAATCAGCGGCTCGCCCTGGCCGCTTTCACTGTAATGCAAGGTGGCCATATTGGCATCCTCATCTGGCCTTGTGAATGCCGGCTATTATAGCCACCCTGACCCGCTTACCCGATAATGCGGCGCTCACCCACCACCAGAGAGCACAACGTCCATGGCGATGACCTCCCACACTTACCGCGCGCTGGGGCCTCACGGCTTTCATCAGGTCCATTACACCGAATGGGGCGATCCCGGCAATCCCAGGGTCCTGATCTGCGTCCACGGCATGACCCGCACTGGTCGCGATTTCGATTTCCTGGCCGCCGCGCTGGAACAGGAATACCGGGTGATTTGTCCAGACGTGGTCGGGCGCGGCCAGAGCGACTGGCTGGATGATAAGACCGACTACACCTATCCGCTCTACGTCAACGACATGGCCATGCTGATGGCGCGGCTTGACGCCGAGCGGATTGACTGGGTCGGCACCTCGATGGGCGGTCTGATCGGCATGTTTCTGGCCAGCTACGCCGGCACGCCGATCCACAAGCTGCTGGTCAACGATGTCGGGCCGCTCATTCCTGCCGCCGGCCTGAAACGGATCGCCAAATACGTTGGGCAGCATCTTACGTGGGACACCTTCGACGCTATGGATCGCGCGCTGCGCATCTACGCCCCCACCTTCGGCAAGTTGACCGACGCCCAGTGGCGGCACATGCTGATTCACAGTTCCCGGCAACTGGACGATGGGCGCTATGCGATGGGCTACGACCCCGGCATTGCCGAAGTGTTCAAGGCCCTGGAGATGAAGGATATTGACCTGTGGCCGGTATGGGACGCCATTCGCTGCCCGACGCTGCTGTTGCGCGGGGCGCATTCCGACGTGCTGAATCATGCCGACGCCATCGCCATGACCGAACGCGGCCCCAGGGCGAAACTGATCGAATTCCCCGGCATGGGCCACGCCCCGGCGCTGATGGCTGATGATCAGATCGCGGTGGTGCGCGACTGGCTGCTGGCCGACTGAGCGACCGTATAACCCCCAACACTGGCGTACCTCGACATCCAATGACTCATCGCCCTGTTTCCGAATCTCCCGCTGAAGGTTCTTCCCATCCCGCCGCCGACCGCCGGTTGTTCGTGCTCGACACCAACGTGTTGATCCACGATCCGACGGCCCTGTTCCGCTTCCAGGAACACGACATCCACCTGCCGATGATGGTGCTGGAAGAACTGGATCGCGCCAAAAAGGGCGTTTCCGAAGTCGCCCGCAGCGCCCGCCAGGCCAGCCGTTTTCTGGATGATCTGGTCGCCGGCGCCAGCAAGGAGGAGATTGACCGGGGTCTGCTCCTGTCCGGACTGCTCGATCCTCACGGCGCGCCGGCCAGCGGGCGCCTGTTCTTTCAAATCCGCCCCAATCGGATCACGCCGCCTCCCAGCCTGCCCGGCAACACGCCCGACAACGACATCCTGAGCATGGCCCTGACCTTGCAGCAGGACCATCCGCGCCGGCAGGTCACCCTGGTCTCCAAGGACATCAACCTGCGGATCAAGGCCGCCATCCTGGGCATTCATGCCGAGGACTATTACAACGATCAGACGCTTGACGACGTGAATCTGTTGTACGCCGGCGTGCGCGACCTGCCGGCGGATTTCTGGGACAGCCACGGCAAGGCGCTGGATTCCTGGAAAGAGAGCGGGCGCACCTTTTACCGGGTGCGCGGCCCGGATGTGGCGAACTGGTATCCGAATCAGGGGTTGTTCCAGGACAGCGAGCAGGCGGCGTTCATCGTGCGGCAGTTGCGCGATGGCGAAGCGGTCATTGAAATTCTCAAGGATCATGTCGCGCCCAATCATGCGGTCTGGGGCATCAACGCCCGCAACCGCGAACAGAATTTTGCCCTCAATCTGTTACTGGACCCGGAGATTGATTTCGTCTCCCTGCTCGGCGCTGCCGGCACCGGCAAGACCCTGCTGGCCTTGGCGGCGGGCCTGACCCAGGTCCTGGACGCCAAGCGGTACCGGGAAATCATCATGACCCGGGTCACGGTGCCCGTTGGCGAAGACATCGGCTTTCTGCCCGGCACCGAGGAGGAAAAGATGACGCCGTGGATGGGTGCGCTGATGGACAATCTGGAAGTGCTGGCCCCGCACGAGGGCGGCGAATGGGGCCGCGCCGCCACCGCCGATCTGCTCAGCAGCCGGATCAAGATTCGCTCGCTCAATTTCATGCGTGGCCGGACCTTCCAGAGCAAATACCTGATCATTGACGAGGCGCAGAATCTGACCGCCAAACAGATGAAAACCCTGATCACCCGCGCCGGTCCTGGCACCAAGGTGATTTGTCTGGGCAACATCGCCCAGATTGATACGCCCTATCTGTCCGAGACCACGTCCGGCCTGACCTATGTCGTGGATCGCTTCAAGGACTGGCCGCACGGTGGCCATGTCACCCTGCGCCGGGGCGAACGCTCGCGGCTGGCCGAATTTGCTTCCGAGCAGTTGTAGTGTTTCAACCAGGCTAAATTGACCAATCGGGTTAGCGAAACGTAACCTGCCGATCGCGGCTCTGACGGGGTTGCTCCAACAGAAAAAGTTGAGTAACGTCAGAGGTCGTTAAAAGCGGAAGCAATAGAGGCAAGATCATGAAATATAATAATATTATTACCCTGGACCCCGATAAGCGCGGTGGCAAGCCCTGCATTCGGGACTTGCGGATCACGGTTTACGACGTCCTGGGTTGGTTGGCGAATGGGATGACGCCGGCGGAAATTATCGAAGATTTCCCCGAATTAACCCATGCCGATATTATGGCCTGCCTGGCTTTCGCGGCGGATCGGGAAAGGACAGTGACCTGGATTAAAGCGGCGTGAAACTTCTGCTTGACGAAAATTTATCCAGACGGATCGTGCCGCTCATCACCTCATCCTATCCCGGCTCTTCACAAGTGGCCTTACTGGGACTGGAACGAGCATCGGACACCGCCCTGTGGTCTTATGCGCGTCAGCATAATTTTATCATCGTCACCAAGGATAGTGATTTCGTTGATTTATCCACTTTATACGGGCCGCCCCCCAAAGTGATTCTGCTGAAAACCGGTAACCAAAGTTGGCAAATAACGGCCCAAATTCTGATTGACCGCCAGGAATTACTGGAATCCGCGCTGATCGCGGCAAATGCTGGTTGTGTTGATTTGTATTAGCGGCGGTTTCGGCGGGTTACCCTGCGCTCATCCAAACTTCTACTGGCCGAATTTGCTTCCGAGCAGTTGTAGATTGTGCTTGCCGACCATCTAACCGCCTTGTTATCGCTGGCCTGGCTGCTATGGATCGCGCTGGTCGGGATCGGGCTGATTCTGGAGCGCCGCTCGCCGGCAGCGACGCTGGCCTGGTTGCTGGCGCTGCTGTTCATGCCCTATTTCGGCTTCCTGGTGTATCTGCTGTTCGGGCCGCAGCGACTGCGCCGGCGGCGGCGACGCTATAGCCGCGCTCGCGCCCGTCTGATCCAGTCTACCCATCATCTCCCTCCCGGCCAGGCTCCCCCCGGGTTCCCGGACGCCGGCCTGGAACGACCGCTGGCGCGGCTGCTGGAGCGACTGGGTCAGGGCGCGCCTGTCCCGGCGACTGGCCTGACTTTGCTGGAAACCGGCGATGACTGCTTTCAGGCGCTGGAAACCGCTATTGCCGCCGCCACTCATCACCTCCACCTGGAATACTATATGTGGCAACCGGACCGGGTAGGAACCCGGTTGCGCGATCTCCTGGTTGAAAAGGCGCGCGCCGGTGTGCACGTCCGGCTGCTGCTCGATTCCATCGGTTCCGACCGCATCAGCCGCCGCTTCCTGCAACCGCTGCGGGAGGCGGGCGGAATGACGGCCTGGTTCAATCCGCTTCACCTGCGCCGCCTGCGGCCGAGCCGCGTCAATTTTCGCACCCACCGCAAGATCGTGGTTTGCGATGGGCAGGTGGGTTTTACCGGCGGCATCAACATCAGTGAAGAGCACAGCGTCGCCTGCAATGGTCGGTCTGCATGGCGCGATACCCATCTGCGCATCGAGGGAGAACCGGTTCACCGCTTGCAGTTTATCTTTCTGGAGGACTGGTACTTCGCTACGGATCAAACGCCGTTCGCGCCAGAATTTTTCCCGCCGGGTCCCGCGCATCCGGTGGGACCCTGGGTGCAAGTCGTCGAGTCCGGCCCGGATAACGACCGGCAAACGTTGGCCCACTGCTTTTTTACCGCCATCGCCAGCGCCCGGCGGGAAGTGTTGCTGGCCACGCCCTACTTTGTCCCGAACGAGGCGCTGAACACCGCGCTGATGAACGCCGCTCTGCGCGGAGTCGAGGTCACCATCCTGGCGCCCCGGCGCAGCGATTCATGGCTGGTCACCGCCGCTGCGCGCAGTTATTACGATGAACTGGTCCGCGCCGGGGTGGCGATTTATGAGTATGGCCCGGCGATGCTGCACGCCAAGCTGTTGATGGTGGATGAGCGGGTTGCGGTAGTCGGCAGCGCCAATTTCGACAATCGTAGCCTGACCTTGAATTTCGAGGCGATGGCGGTGCTCTACGACGCCTGCCTGACCGCACAACTGACAGAGAGCTTCACGGCTGATCTGCGCCAGGCGCGCCGCTATGTCAAGCCCGGCCGGCGTGCTCCGCTCGGCCGCCGGCTGGGCCAGGCTGCCGCCCGGTTGCTGTCGCCGCTGTTGTAATCCGCGGGCACTTACCCGTACAGCACGGTGGTCGAGCGGCGACTTGCCGTCCCCCTCTCAGTGATCAATCCCTTGGCCGCGACCTCGGCGGCCAGCCGGCGATAGAACTCCACGGCGCTGGGGGTTTCCTCCCACAGTTCGTACTGGCGGACCACGGCGGCCACATCGCCGGGCGTCAGTCCATCAAGCCGCAGTACGGACTCCTTCCAGGCCGCCGCTTGGGCGATGTCACCGCCCAGCCGGGCGAACTCCTGCGCGAACAGGCCCCAGCGCTGGCCCGGCTTGAGGAAATCGAAGCGGATTTTCCACGGGAAGCGGCGCAGGCTGGCCGTGTCCAGGCTTTCCATCAGATTGGTGGTGCAGATGAAGAGGCCATCGAACGCCTCCATCTGGGTCAGCAGTTCGTTGACCTGGGTCACTTCCCAGGAGTGGCGCGCGCCGCGCCGGTCGCGCAGGAAGGAATCGGCCTCGTCCAGCACCAGCACCGCGTCGCGCTGGCGGGCGTCGTCGAACATGGCGGCGATCCGCTGCTCGGTCTGGCCGAGATACATGTCCAGCAGATCGGAAGCGCGCTTGACCAGGAGCGGCTTCTCCAGCGCGTCGGCGATGTGGCGGGCCAGTTCCGACTTGCCGGTGCCGGCGGGACCGTGGAAGCAGAAAATGCCCTGCGGCCGGCGTTGCAGCGCCGTGATCAGCTTCGGCACGTCCTGGTCCACGTTGAGAAAACGCAGGTCGTAGCCAGTCGGCACGACGTTGCGGGCCGGCGCGCGCTTCTGCCGGAGCAGCGTCGCCGAGCGGTCGAGCGCCTGCTGCACCAGCGCCCGGTTCGCTTCCAGATCGCCGTTGCCGGCGTGGCGGGCCAGCTTGGCGGCCCGTTCCAGTTGCGCCGGGGTGAGGTGTTCGTGGGCGGCGATGCGGGCCAGCCAGTCGTCCTCCCCGGCCCACGCGCCGAGATGGTGGCGGGCGATCTCGATGCGCACCGACTGCGGCGGGGTCGAGAAACGGATGGCGTAATCGAAGCGCCGCAGGTAGGCCCGGTTCATCGAGTCGGCGTCGTTGGTCAGCCACAGGGCGGGCACGGGGTTGTTCTCCAGGGTGCGGTTGATCCAGGCTTTGCCGCCGGCGGCTCGTCCCCTTCTCCCACCGAACAAGTCGGCGAAGGGGTCATGCTCGAACACGTCTTCCACTTCGTCGAACAGCAGCAGGGCATTGTCATGTCGCGCCAACAGCCGCTGGCCGAGGGTGAAAGCGCGCAGCCGCCGCTCGCCCCGGATCGGATCGCCGTCCTCATCGGCGTAATCCACCTCGTACAGGTCCGCGCCCACCGCTGCGGCCAGCACGGCGGCGTATTCGGTCTTGCCCACGCCCGGCGGACCGTACAGCAGCAGGTTGGCGCCAGGAATCTTGTGATCGAGCGCCGCCCGCAACAGCCCGACCGCCGCCGCCGTATCCCGCTGCAGGTGCGGAAAATTCGCCAGCGTCAGGGTGCGCCGGGGCGAGCGCTTGAGGAAGCAAGCCATCAGCGCCTCGGCGTCGGCGTGGGGCGCGAACAGAATGTTCGGCAAATCCTTCCACACCTCGAGCTTGTCCTCCAGGTCGGTATTGCGCGTGGCGATTTCGACCAGCCCCGTGGCGATGAGCGTGCTGGTGGGACTCAGCGCCGCGCGGATGTCGTCCTGGGGCAGGCCGGTCAACCGCGCCAGCAGCTTGTGCAGAAAGGGCGTACTCGTGCTCTGCGACTGTTGGGCGATGGCGTGATGAAACGTGCGATCCCCGTGCAGAAACACGGCGAAGCAGAGCACGGCCAACTCGGCTTCGCTCAGCCCGAGCAGCCCGGCGAGCAGATTCAGGTTGCGCACCAGCGGCAGGTCCGGGTCGAGAGTGATCCGCGCCAGTTCCGCACGCCGTTGCTGGAGGAGACGAAGGAAACGCTCCGGCGACCGGGACCGTCCGCGCCCGATCTCGTCCTCATCCGCCTGATCCGACTCCTCATCGAGTTCGACCAGCCCGGTCAGGGCCAGGAATTCGTCGTTATCCCAACAGGGATGCTGGCGAAAAGGGTGAGACCGACGACCGCTCCGCCCCCAGCCCAGCAGCAGGGCCAGGTCAATCAGCCAGCGGCCCAGCAGCGCCCGATAGGCGGCGGTGTCGTCGTCTTCCAGCGGCAGGAGGGGTTGGGTGCTGACTTGCAGAAAATGAGAAAGAGTCATGAGGCGCTCCAGTCGGGTGAGTGAACGGAGCATAAAATACGTCGAACACCCGACAGGATGCGTCGGCTAGGTTGAAGTGTATGGGTGAGGAAAGAGCAGAGAATCAGACGCCGGACAGCGCGTCCGTTACGAGTCGGTCATGAGGCGGTCATGGTGA
>CALMNY010000482.1 GCA_937872125.1 uncultured Candidatus Competibacteraceae bacterium
GTGAGGATATTGAACTGCTCTGGAAACCCGCCGCTACCCTGTGGCCAGTGCATATGGACCCGGCCCAGATTGATCAGATCATGTTCAACCTGGTAGTCAACGCCCGCGATGCTATCGCCGGCGTGGGCAAGATCATGATCGAGACCGGCCAGATGGTGTTCGACGAGAGTTACTGCGAAACCCACGCGGACTTTGTTCCCGGCCAGTATGTATTGCTGGCGGTCAGCGATAACGGTTGCGGCATGGACAAAGCGGTTCTGACGCAACTGTTCGATCCCTTTTTCACCACCAAGCCCCGGGGGCAGGGCACCGGCCTGGGGCTGGCCACGGTATACGGCATTATCAAGCAGAACCAAGGCTTTATTAATGTGTACAGCGAACCGGGGCAAGGCTCGACCTTCAAAATTTATCTGCCCCGGCACGCGGCCGACCTGACCGAGACCAGCGCTGCGCCGCCGCCCGCCGCTGCGCCCACCGGCGCGGAAACCATCCTGCTGGTCGAAGATGAAGAGGCGCTGCTTAAACTCAGCGCCCAGATGCTCGAACGGCTGGGCTACACCGTGCTGGCCGCGAGTGGACCGCATCAGGCGCTCCAGTTGGCCGAGGCCCATCCGGGCGTTATCCATCTTCTGTTGACCGATGTGATCATGCCGGACATGAGCGGCCGTGATCTGCGGCAACGGCTCGGCGCACTGCGGCCGGACCTTAAATGCCTGTTCATGTCCGGCTACACTGCCAACGTCATCGCCCATCACGGCGTCCTCGACGAGGGTGTTCACTTCCTGCAAAAGCCCTTTTCCCGCGAGGCGCTGGCCGCCAAGGTCCGCGAGGCGCTGTACGGGTCCTGAAGGCAAAAGGCAAAAGGCAAAAGGTCAAAGGTCAAAGGTCAAAGGTCAAAGGTAACTACAACCTTTGCAACGCTGTCCCCCTCTGGAGTCTGCTTTGATGAAAAGCCACCTGTCATTGATCCTGCTGTCCACACTGCAATGCAATGCTGACTGTGAGTATTGCTTCGAGAGTAAAACCACTGACCGACTGACGCTCGACCGACTCGGCGAACTGATCCGCAAGGTGTTGGATTACATGGTGGAAAAATCACTGGCTACGCTGACCATCTATTGGCAGGGCGGCGAGGCGATGCTGCTGCCGCCAAGCTGGTATGAGCAAGCCAACGACCTGATCCGGCGCGAAGCCGAGGCGCGCGACAAGCAGGTGTTTCACAGCCTGCAAAGCAACATGCTGGCGTACAACACCCGCTGGAACAAGGTGATCGCCGAGATGTTCGGCAATAGTGTCGGCACCTCGCTGGATTATCCCAATCTGCACCGCAAACTGCTGGGACAGGGGCCGGAAAGCTACAATGAAATCTGGGGCCGGCGGGTGCGGGAAGCACGGGCAGCGGGCATCGCGGTACAGGTCATCGCCGTGCCCAACCGGGCCACGCTGGAAATCGGCGCCGAGCGGTTTTACACCCACTTCGTGGATGAACTCGGCGTCACCGAGTTCCAGGTCAACACGCCGTTTCCCGGCGGCGAGGCGACCGCCGCCAAACAGGAATTGCCGGTGGCGGAAGTGGAAAAACTCAGCCGCTTTTACATGGAACTGGCGGAGGTCTGGCTGGAGCGCGGCTATCACCATGGCGTGCGGCTCGGGCCGTTCGACGCTCTGCTTCAGCATTTCAGCCACGAACCGGCGACTCTGCCCTGTATTTGGGGCGACAACTGCGCTAACGCCCTGGTTTCGATTGACGCTCGCGGCTACGTAGCGCAATGCGACTGCTGGGTAACCAGCTATCCCGATTATCATTACGGCAACATCTTTGAATGCAGCAGCTTGGCGGAACTGCTGAAAACCAGCCCGGCGCGCCAACAATTCAACGAGCGGCCCATCCATCTGATCCAGCGCGACTGCCTGAATTGTGATTATCTGGCGCTGTGTCATGGTGGTTGTCCGGTGCGGACCTATACCGTCCATGGCTCGTTGTTCGAGAAAGACCCCTATTGCGAACTCTACAAGGCCCTGTTCGGGCAGATGGAGCGGGCGGCCCGGGAACTGGCGCGGGCGAGAGTAGCGGCGCGCGCCATGGCCGCTTGAATGATGCCGGGGCAAAATATTCCACGTGGAATAGTTCACATCCTCCAAAGCGCGTTGAGTTCCTGAGCTGAACGGGAATATCGCTAAAATAGCCCCGGTTTCTGACGTCTATCCAGCCTTGCCCCGGCAACAGGCTGGCGCCCGCGCCCACCACCCACTGAACGAGGATAGCTGCCGATGAACCAAGCCCGCCTATTGGCTGTGACCCTGGGTTGTATCCTGACGGCGCCTGCGGGAGCGGCCGAACCGCCCAAAGCCGACCCGGTCATTCAGGAGATCAAGGCAGTTCTGCGCCAGCATGATGAGGCCATCAACAGGGGAGATATGAAGACAGTGATCGGACTGTACGCCGATAATCCCGATGTGGCGTTAGTGGGCACCGGCCCTGGTGAATTCTGGCGGGGCAGGGCGGCGGTAGAGGAAACCTACCAGGAGTTTTTCAAGGACCTCAAGGCCGGCTCATTCCGGCATGAATGTCCAGACATTTCGGCTGGCTATGATGGTAACATTGCCTGGCTGGCAGCATCCTGTAGCATTACGGACAGTGCCCAGGAAGGCCAGGCCCGTGAATATGTCATGAATATTTCAGGGGTGCTCAGGAAGGAGAAGACCGGTTGGCATATTCAAACCCTGCATTTTTCCGGCCTGACTGGCGATGAGCCGCCACCGCCGGAAGATGACGGTGCGCTGCCAGAGGGTGAACAACCGGTGACGACTCCTGCGTCAACCGCAGCCCCGAAAACTCAGTGAAAGAGGATAACCGGAATGGCTAAGCACGATGGTCAGCAACAAGACAATACCCTGCCTTCTCCCCTCGATCAGGAGCCGGATGGCCAGGAGCGGCGCGAATTTCTGCGCAGCCTGGGCAAATGGTCACACGCGGTGATCGGCGGGGTACTGACTGGAGGTGCGCGGATTACAGCCCAGCCCGCCGAGGCTTGGTACAACCGGGGCGGCGGCTGGTACGATCGGCCTGGCGGCGGTTGGTATAACCGGCGTCCCGGCGGCTGGTACAACCGATAACCACCGAATGTGACTGGCGCTCTGACGGGAACTACGCATTCATGATTCTGGCGCTGTTCCCGTTCCATTCCCGGATTCGAGCCACTGCAAGACTTCGTCCCACCAGAGCGAGCGCGGATCCACCGGCCAACTGTTATGGCCAGCGTCCGCGAAGACCCAGCGCCGCTTCGGTTCGCGCAACTCGTCATACAGGCGTTGGCTGCGCGGCGCCGGGATGATCTCGTCCCGTTCCGCCACCAGCACCGCAACCTTGCCGCCATACCGGTTCAGCGCGGCAAGGTTGTCGTAGCGGTCGCGCAGCAACCAGCGGGCCGGTAGATACCAGTACAGGGTCTGCGCCAGATCGGGCAGACTGTCCCACGGCGTGATGAGCGCCACGCCCGCCACGGGCAAGGCCGGGTCCGCTGCGACCCCTGCTGCGACCGCCGCGCCCAGTGACTCGCCCCAGATGAGCAGCGGGCCACCAAATGTCGCCAGCGCCAGCCGCGCCGTCTCCTGGCCATCCCGGATAAAAGCGTTCTCCCCCAGTTCGCCCACCCGACCGCCATAGGCCGGATACTCCGCCAACACCACCCGATAGTTGCGGGCTTCCAGGGCCAGCCCATAATAAAATCGGTCGCGGGCGCTGCCGGCGTTGCCATGGAATACGATGACAGTTCCGCGAACCGGTGCGCCCTTGGGCAGGTTAGCGCCCACATAGCCCCGAAACGCCGGGCCGCGGTCTGGCCAGGGTTCGAAAATCATGCCGTTTGCGAGTCGCACCGTGTCCACCGCCGGGGGCGTCGGATCGGGAAAGTACAGAAGTTTCCGCTGGACTAGAAAAACGATGCCGACCAGCAGCAGGTAACCCGCCAGCAGGTAGAGCAAAATCTGCATCAGACTTCTCCGGTAATCGCCGTTCATTCTGCGCATTCAGGATCGGGTTCGGTTAGAAAGCCGAATTCAGCAGATTGGAAGGCGAGTATTGATCAGTGAGAATGCGCGCATTGGAGTCCCAATCCCGTTCGGTGGAAAACAACGGTACGAGCCAGTCGCCGCCAAAACCAAGCAGTTTCAATTTGTCTTCAAGGGCATCAGCGCGCTGTTTAATCGTGTCGAGGGAAGGAAGCCCGTCCATCTTCGCCAGAATGATGCGATTTCTCAGCTTGACCCGGAGGTTGTAAAACTGGCCAAACACTGCTTGATACGTGGCGGATTCGTGGTGATAAAGGCGGCTGCTGGAAAAAGTATTCGCCGCCAGAACGCCATCCGCCGTCAACAGCGTCTTGACTTCGAGCAGAAATTCCCGGGTGAGCAGGTGTTCTGGAATGTACTCGTGATCGAAGGCATCAAGCATGATCAAATCATAACGTTGACCAGACTTGCCGGTGCGCTTTACGAAGACGCGACCATCTTCCTCGATCACCTGCACCTGCGGGCTGGGATTAAAGCCGAAAAAGCGCTGGGCGACTTTAACCACTGCCGGATCAATCTCAGCAATATCAATCCGGGCGTCGGGGAACATTTTAGTCAGCGCCATCGGTAATACGCCGCCCCCCAGTCCGACGATCAGGATGTTCCGGGGTTGGGGATTCAAATACAGCGCGCCCATCATCATCCTGGTATAAACGAATACGAACTGATTCGGATCATCCAGAGACAGGCAGGTTTGCCGGGCCGTTTGCTGGTTGCGCGTGAAACTCATGCACCTCTGTTCATCCTCTTCATAAACGAGGATATTCCGGTAAAGCGACTTTTCAGTGTGGATGATGGTCATTGCAGTGGATGGTGTGGTGACCAGCGAAGCGAACAGAGCAAGTAGCGTTTTAAGCCGGTGGCCGTGGCGCATGGGTGGAAGTCTCCGTAAAAATTGCGAGCAGGCCCAGAATGAGCGAAATACCGATGAGGCCAGTCAGAATCTGATTGATTTCGAAATAGAGAACCAGATAGAACGAAGTGGCGATGGTTCCCGCTGCGCTGCCAAACGTTGAGGAAAAATAAAGCAGTCCAGCGAAATGGCCGCTCAGTTGAGAGTCACTGACCAGCAGGCGGACCGCATAGGGAGAGACCATTCCTGCAATAGCGGTTGGGATAAAAAACAGTGCGGTGGCGGACAGTAGTGAGCCATAACGCGGATCCTGAATAAGATCAAAGATCCATTCGAGAATCCAATCACCGAAGAGCATCACCGGAATCGTGGTGATTGCCCCGAAGACCAAAAGCAACGCCAGCCGCCGTAAAGTCGGATCGTACCGCGAAAATTGGCCGCCCGACAGATAACCGAGCGCCAGGGCCAGCATGAAAACTGTAATTACTCCACCCCAGACGTAGATGCTGTTGCCAAAATTCGGCGCCAGAATCCGCCCACTTAACAGTTCAATCGCCATTACGAAAAAACCAGACCAGCCGGCGATCAGAAATATAAAAAAACGGCGCAAAATCAGAGTCCTCTAATTTCCCGGATTTATAGTTTTAAGGTTGCTTGTTGCCGATAGCCGTGAAAATAGGACAAGACTATCATGTGATCAGAGTAGCTGGCGAGATTGGCCGACTCTTTTTTGAGCGGTCGGCTAGACTTCAAGCTGATCAGCCCAACCCAGCGCGCCGGTTGCCGACCGGCCGCGCCTCAACCAGGAGCGCCGCTCATGTCCAAGACCCTGCCTGAATACGCTCTGAATCGTCGTCGGTTCCTGATGACCCTGCTGGCCGGCTCCGCCGCGCTGGCCGTTGGCGACCTTGCATTACCCCGCGTGGCCCGCGCCGCCGCCAGCGGACCCTTCACCCTGCCGCCCCTGCCTTATCCTGATGACGCCTTAAGCCCGGCCATTTCGGCGCAGACCATCGGTTTCCATTATGGCAAACACCATCAGGGCTATGTGAACAAGCTCAACGAACTGGTCGCCGGTACGCCGCTGGCGGATCAGCCGCTGGAAGCCGTGATCAAAGCCACCGTCGGCCAGAGCGCCCAGACCGCGATTTTCAATAACGCCGCGCAGGTTTGGAACCATACCTTTTATTGGCGCAGCTTGCGGCCCAAGGGCGGCGGTAAACCCGATGGCGCCCTGGCCGAACTGATCACCCAATCCTTTGGCGACTATGACCAGTTCAAAGCCGAATTTGCCAAAATCGCTGCCAGTCAGTTCGGCAGCGGCTGGGCCTGGCTGGTCAAGGAGGGCGACAAGCTGACGGTCACCAAAACGGGCAATGCCGATACGCCCATCGCCCATGGCCAGCAGCCGCTGCTGACCATAGATGTCTGGGAGCACGCCTACTATCTGGATTATCAGAACCGGCGAGCCGACTATGTGGCTGCCGTGCTGGATCGTCTGATCAACTGGGATTTTGCCGCCCGGAATCTGTCCGCTGCTGGCGGGTGAGCGCCAACAAGCCATTGATCACCGTATTCTCCATCGGCCCGGCTGGGTGGCGGTCGGCGTGCCGGTAACGCGCCTTGCCGGGTTTTCGGCCAGGCCGCCCGCTACCGGCGCAGCGCAACATGGGCGGCGATCATGTCGGGGACCTGTCGCCGCCAGGCCTCGTCGGGGCAACCGGCCAGCAAATGATGGAACAGCCCACAGGCAAACGCCCAGGTATCCAGCGCGACGGTCCGAGGCTCCAGACCGGGACGCAGGACGCCCCGTTCCAGGGCGCGGTGGTAGGCGATCTCTACCTTGCCGAGAAAATCCAGCGCGGGCTTGTTCACTTCGGCCTGCACCGCAGCGAATTCGTCCACGTATTCGCAGCGCGCAGCCATGATTTCAAAAATCTGCCGCACCTCAGGGCGTTCCTCCAGCGTGTGAAAGAACTCGTTCAGCGCCTGCTCGATACCCGCCAGAGGATCGGCCAGCCCTTCCGCCAGCAGTAGGCTATCGAGCTGGGTCAAGAGCGGAACCGACGCCTGCTCCCGCATGGCGAAAAACAAGTCCGCCTTGTTGGCAAAATGCCAGTAGACGGCGCCGCGCGTCACGCCTGCGGCCTTGGCGATTTTTTCCAGCGAGGTGCGGCTGACTCCGCATTCGTGGAATACCTG
>CALMNY010000483.1 GCA_937872125.1 uncultured Candidatus Competibacteraceae bacterium
CAGGAAATCATCGCCGACTACAACCGGGAAAAGGATCGCGTCACCATCGAGGAAACCTTCGCCAGGCTGATCAATCTGGCCAACAGCCTGGACGCGGAACAGCGCCGGGCGGTGGAGGAAGGCTTGAGCGAGGAAGAACTGGCGCTGTTCGACCTGTTACGGAAGGAGCATCTCGGCAAGGCTGAACGCGAGCGGCTCAAACAGGCCAGCCGCGATCTGCTTCAAGCGCTGCAAAATCTTCTCGCTCCACTCGATCAATGGACCCAAAAGGCACAAACCCAGGCCGAGGTCGAAGTGTTTATCCTGGATCACCTGTATCCACTGTTGCCCAGCCCACTGTTCTCGGATGCTGACAAAACCGAAACGGCGAAGAAGGTCTACAGCTATATCTGGCAACAGAGCGCCAGCGGCCTGTTGACTTCGACCACTCATGCTTGTCAACCTTAAGTACACGTGAGCGTACCCAAGGCTGGGAGAGTTAACATTAATACCAATTATTTTATTGGCTTGCGAACTTAATAGAGGTTCAGATTCAAGCGGTTGATCACGCTTCATCCCATTCCGTATCCGCTCTGCTCTCTATAAAGCCGCTGCGACAGCGGCTTTTTTCAAGCACATCGAAACGATCTGGTAAAACGGTGCAAACCGCTTAAGAGTCTCTGGCAAAGAACCGTTCCACACCGGGCATCGGCTCCACCCATCAGTTACACTACGGTGTCGCTTCGCCCCAGGAAAATAATCATGAGCACCCTGACTCCGGAATTGCGTAACCAACTGCGCCAGGAACTGCCCGGCTGGCTACGGGAAGATGCTGAATTTCGCCAATGGATTCTCAATATCACTCGCGGCGAATTCGCCGACCGCATCGAAACCGAAAGCCGGTTCGACCGCCTGGATCGCAAGATCGGCGCCCTGGTCGCGCGCCCGATAGACTGAACCGCGCCACCCCATGCTTGCCTTCGACCGCCCCATCGCCCTGATCCCCGCCTACAACGAAGAAGCCACCGTCGGCGCTATCGTGGGTCAGATCCGGGCGTTATGGAACTATCCAGTGGTAGTTATTGACGATTGCAGTACAGATCGAACCGCGCCAGCCGCCCGCGCCGCCGGGGCCATCGTGTTACCGCTGACCATCCAACTGGGCGCCTGGGGCGCGATCCAGACCGGCCTGCGTTACGCCCTGCGGCACGGTTACCGAACCGCCATCACCCTCGACGCCGACGGTCAGCACGAACCGGAGAGCATCGGCGCGCTCCTGCCACCGCTCGCCACCGACACCGCTGACGTGGTCATCGGCGCTTTCCCTGAACGCGCCAGCCGCGCTCGCCGCCTCGCCTGGTCCTATTTCCGCCAGATCACCGGTCTGCAACTCGAAGACATCACCTCCGGCTTTCGCGCCTACAACCACGCGGCGATGGCCGTACTGGCCTCACGCGAAGCCAGTCTGCTGGATTATCAGGACGTGGGCGTGCTCCTGATCCTTCGCCGCAAGGGATTGCGCATTGTCGAAGCGCCGGTCTCGATGCAGCCCCGCGCGCTGGGCGCTTCGCGGGTATTCCGCTCATGGTGGGTTGTGGGAAAATACATGCTGCAAACCAGCCTGCTGTGCCTGGCCCGGGTGGGCTTCAACCATTTGCCCCCCGCCCCCGACGACTGAAACCGCTCGATGATCACCTATCAACTCACCTCAATGGCGATTGGCCTCTTCTTCGCCGCCACTATCCTGCTGCTGGTCCGCCGCGACCATCTGCACGGTCCCTACGCCATCTGGTGGATTGGCGCGGCGGCCACCGTCGCCCTGCTCGGCTTCTTCCCCCGCCTGTTCGACGTACTCGCCGCCAAGCTCGGCATCAGTTACCCGCCGATCCTGGCGATCGTGCTCGGCTTCAGCATGTTGCTGGTCAAAATCCTGACCATGGATCTCGAACGTTCCCGGCAGGAACGGCTGATTCGCCGGCTGGCGCAACGGCTGGCGATGCTGGAAGCGCAATTGCCCGGCGCTGCTGACTCCGCACCGCCCGACCGGGCGGACTGAGTCCGGCCACAATGCGCGTCCTGCATATCGGCAAGTACTACCCGCCGTTTGCCGGCGGCATCGAGCATTTCCTGGCCGACCTGCTGCCCGCTCTCCACAATCAGGGCATTGCCGCGGCGGCGCTGGTGCATGACGAACAACCGCGCCGGAGCGGTCAATGGCCCGCGCCGGACGCGGCTCCACCGATCTACCGCGCGCCCTGTTATGGCCGGCTGCTGTACGCCCCGATCAGCCCGACCTTCCCATTCTGGCTGCATCGCGCCATTCGCCAATTCCGCCCCGATCTGCTCCATTTGCACCTGCCCAACACGTCGGCGTTTTGGGCGCTGGCGGTTCCCGCTGCGCGCCGCCTGCCCTGGATCATTCACTGGCACGCTGACGTGGTGGCGTCTCTGCTCGACCGCCGGCTGGCGCTGGCCTACCGGTTCTATCGGCCACTGGAACAACGGCTGCTCGCCGCCAGCCGGGCGATCATCGCTACCTCGCCGCCCTATCTGGACGCCAGCTTTGCCTTGGCGCCCTGGCGGGAACGCTGCTGCATCATCCCGCTCGGTCTCGATCCGGCGCGCATTCCCGCGCCCGACCCGGCGGCGCACGCGCGGGCCACAACGCTGTGGGGGAATCCGCCCTTTCGGGTGCTGGCCATTGGTCGGTTGACGTATTACAAAGGCCACGATGTCCTGATTCGAGCCGCCGCCGAGCTGGAAGATAGTCGCATTCTGATCGTGGGCGCCGGCGAACAGCGGGCGTCACTCGCTGCGCTCGTGCAAACGCTGGGGTTGGGCGACCGGGTGAAATTAACCGGCTTTCAACCGGAAGCTGATTTGAACGCCCTGCTGGCCAGTTGCGATGTATTGTGCTTGCCCTCGCTGGAGCGCACTGAAGCCTTCGGCCTGGTGCTGTTGGAAGCGATGCGGTTTGGCAAGCCGGTCATCGTCGGCGACATTCCCGGTTCTGGCGCGGGCTGGGTCACGCAGCAGGCCGGTCATGGTCTGCGGGTTCCACCGGGCGCTCCTGTCACACTGGCAACGGCGCTGCGGGAACTGCAACACGATCCCGCCCGGCGTCAGACTCTCGGTCAAGCCGGCGCGAAGGCGTTGCAGGAACGGTTCGGCATCGAACCGGTAGCGGTGGATGTAGCGAAACTCTATCGGCGGACGCTGACCACCGACTGAGCGCCCAACCCCGCGCTGGCGCGTGGCATCGCAAACACCGTTAGCGCCCAGAACAGCAACACTGGCGTAAAGTGCAGGATAATGCGGTTAATGCTGGTGAAATCTTCCGCCCACTTTCCCGCCTGGGTAAAAAAGAACAACCCAAAAAACGCCGCGCCCAGGGTCAGGATCAACAGCGTCGTTGCCCCCAGCGCCCGCCGCTGCTGCCCCGCCGCCCTGATCCAGGTCTGACGAAACAGCAAACCCACTACGGCCAATAGCGTCATCAGCATCAAATAGCCCAGCAAATGCCAGTTATCGAGAATCAGCAGACTATCAATCACCGGTTGCCAATTATTCCAGTAAACCAGATGAAATTGTCTGATTCCCGCCCGCTGGAGCAGACTGGCGATCAGGGCTGAGTCCGCGAAGCCGAAATCACCCAACCCGCCAAGTCCCAGGATCAATCCAAACAGCAACACCGCCAGCCCGGCCAGCGCCAGCACGTATCGCTTCGGCAATAAAACCAGCAGCAGCGCCGGGATCAATAACGCCGGCCACACCATACCTTCCTGTTTGATGGAAGCACAGAACACCGCCAGCAGGATGGCCAGGATTCCTTGCCGGCGGTCGCGCCATCGGATCCAGTGCATGAACGCAATGGCCGAAAAACCAAAAGCAGCGGTCAGCCACAAATCGGCATAGCCCGCCAGCGCCATGTGGACATTCACCAGGGGCAGAGACAGCAACAGCCACGCGAACACCATGGCTTGCAACGGCGTTACGCCCCAAAGACGCGCCTGGCCGTAACCACCCAGACCCAGCGCCACCCCACACGCCCACCATGGCAGATGGACTATGCTGTCCTGCCACTGCCCCGCCGCCAACGCCGACCAGAGTGCGATCAGCGATACGGTCAGCGGATATTGCCAGGCTTCGATGTGATAAACCCGACCGCTGGCATCATTCAGCCAGGCTTGTGCATCCTGAAAGGCCAGCAATTGCCTGGCTTCCAGCCAGACTCGGGGGCGCACCAGCCAGGTGCTCCAGGCATCCCAGGGAAAAACCGTCGGCAACCACACGGTCTCCAGCGCCAGCACCGCCAACCTGGCCGCCAGCCAGACCAGCAACCCGGCCCACAGCCAGCGCGGCCAGGACGGCTGATCTTCCCCGCCAGGGTTAGGCGTTGCCGTGCGGTCCGCCGTCTTCCAGATCCACCAGGCGCTCCCCGCCGCCGTGCCGGCCAGGAATAGGGCGGGAATGGCGAAATTGAGCGACAGGGTCACGGCGTCCATCAATCGCAACAACAGCGTCGCCGCCATCATGCCGATCAGGTAGCCATAACCCAGCGCCATCGGCCAGAATCCCGGCGGCGCTCGATGTCCCCAGCCCGCGCGCAGCCAAAGCGCCCCGCATAATCCAGGCAACAGCAAAGCCAGCACCGCCAGCCCACCGGTAACCATCGCCATCGTTATTCCCTTACCTGAAAGAGCGCGCCGATGATCCCCCGGTACAGCAACTGCACGGGCAACCGGTTCGATTCCCACTGCAACAGGCGCTGGCGCGGGTCAAACTGCAGTTTGGCCTGTTGAGAACGCAGCCCCTTATCGGGCCGCAAGACCAGGATATAGTCATTCGCTCTGGCCTTGCCGAACTGGGCGCTATCGAGCACATCGGCAAAACTGTTGTGGGGCAATAAATGGTAACGGGCTCTGGCGACCAGATAGTTTCTGGCGACCGCCCGATTCACCGCATCATCGTTAATGATAAAAATGCGCGCCGGTTTCACAGGTAAATAGCGGCGAACCTCCAGCAGAAACTGGAATAATTCGCCATCGTCTGCGACCAGTTGTTTGTCAATCTCGCTCTTGCCGGCAAACTGTGGGTATGTTTTCAGGGAACGCTGGATTAAGTCCGCCTGCCAGCGCAGATCCAGCAGCCACCAGCCCATGAGAAACAGCAGGGTAAACCCGGCCAGCCGAAACCGTCGCTCCGCCAGCCACAGCCAGCCGCCATACAGAAGCGCACTCAAGCTGATCCAGACCACCACCATGATGATCGGATGGAACAACGCCTTGTAGGGCGCTCCACTGATGTAGTGGGCGGAGCGCGGGCTCCAATACTCGGACGTGCTCCATTCTTCCCAAGCCTGTTCTAATAAATCCCCCGCACTCAGCGCCCGTGGCCGCAACTCCACCTGCCGGACCCGCAGGGGTTGCGCGAATGCGCCGCGAACCATGAACCCGATATTGATGATGTAACCTTCCCAGCCAGGCTGATCACGCAAATCGAAGCGTGCGGCGCTGAGATGCACCCGTTGTACAGGTGCCTGCCGGACATTGCCAGGGTCGCTTTGCATCTGCCAGATCAGGCGAATGTCCTGGGCCGGATCGAGGCCTTCGATCTGCCAAATCAATTCGCCATACGGACGCGCCATGAAGGCGTTTTTGGCAAAACGGAAAAAAACTCCGTCATCCGCCTCGGCGGGCCGGATTTCCAGCATATCCGCCACGGGTTGCCCCTGACCGCGCGTCACCACCATCTGTTCGCCCCGCCAGAGCAACGGCGGATAAGCCGCGCTTAACCCGCCCTGGAGGTAATACAACAGAAATCCCAGCACGGTGAGAACCGCACCGACCAGCGCCGCCCCGGTGAACGGCCACGGCGACAGACCTGCTGAAGCGTCGGCTGCCACTCGACGGGTTGCCGAACTCATGGATCACTCTCCAGCCACTCAAACAAGGCCCGCTCCAGCGTCCAGGCGGGCCGATACCCCAACTCAGTGCGGATCCGGGTCGAATCGTAACAGGCCCAGCCCAGCAGCTTATCCACTGCGGCGCGCACCGGCCAGTCCCGGCGACCGGTCAACCACAGCGCGCCATCCGCCAGCGCCGCCGCTCCGTAAAGCACACTGGCGGGAACCGCCCAGCGCGGCGTGGAGTATCCCAGCGTGCGGCGAATCGTCAGATACAGTTCTCGCCCGGAATACGGCTGGCCGTCGGTCACCAGATAGGTTTGACCGCACGCCACCGGATGCGCAACGGCCAGCAACACCGCCTGAGCCACATCATCCACATGCACCAGCGAACGGCGATTGCCGGTTTCCGGCAATGGCGGCAGCCAGCCGCGCTGCATCGCGACGATCAGTCGCGCTAGATTGGCCTTCATGCCTGGCCCGTAGACCAGCGCCAGCCGCAGATTGACTACATGAACACCCGCAGTGCGGCCCACCGCCAGCACTCGTTCTTCGGCGGCGCGCTTGGCGCGGCCATAGGGCGTCTCTGGCGGCGCATTCCAGCGTTCATCCACACAGTGCGGTCCCGGTTCGCCAGCCGCCTTGACGCTGCTTAACAAAACGAAGCGCTGGACTCCCGCCGTCGTCGCCGCATCGAGCAACCGAAAGGTTCCCTCGGCGTTGATCGCCCAGTGCCGAGCGGCAAAATCCGGCGTCGCCGCGTCGGCATGAGCGAAGCCGGCGGCATGAATCACGGCGTCCATGCCGGCGCAGGCGTGGATCAGGCTGGCGGCGTCAGACAAATCGCCAACCCTGGTTTCCACCGTCCCCCCACCCCAGCCCTCCCCCGCAAGGGGGGAGGGAGCGCCTGTCCCTTGTCCCCTGACCAATACCCGCACCCGCGCGCCGCGCACCCGCAACGCCGTCACCAGAGAGCGGCCCACGAAACCGGTCCCGCCAGTCACCAGCACCGGCCGATCACGGAAAAAGTCCGCCGCTACCACCACCGCCACCCGTGCCGATTGAAAAACAGCGCCGCCGCGCGCAGGAACAGGCCGATGTGCTGGACGCCCTTGCGCGCCGCATTTCCGCCGAGATGCACGATCTGCACCGCCGGGACGTAAACCAGCCGTGTTACCGGAGCCAGCCGCAGACTCAAGTCAAAATCCTCGAAATACAGAAAATACTCAGGCCGGAATCCGCCGACCCGATCCAGCGCCGCCCGCCGGCAGAGCATGAAGCAGCCGCTGGCAATGGGCGGGTCCCAGAACACAGTGTCGCCGGTTTGATCACGCAGTTCGTAGCGGTCCAGCCGGCGCTGAAACTGCCGCCGCAATCTGCCGGGCGCAAAACCGCGCAGCGCCAGATCG
Source organism: uncultured Candidatus Competibacteraceae bacterium (assembly GCA_937872125.1). Taxonomy (GTDB): domain Bacteria; phylum Pseudomonadota; class Gammaproteobacteria; order Competibacterales; family Competibacteraceae; genus Contendibacter. The sequence continues at coordinate 7,294 of CALMNY010000483.1, forward strand.
AGCACGGTGGGATAGCGTTTGCCCAGATACTGCCGTTGACCGTCTCCCCCCCAGGCCGCCGGCGTGATCAGGCCCGCCTCGGGATGAGCGGTCAGGAACGCCAGGCCGGCGCTCAGGGCATCTGCCTCGACCAGCACGTCGGGATTCAGAATCAGGCAAACGTCGCCATCGCCGGTCTGCAACGCCAGATTATGGCCCGCGCCATAGCCCACGTTACCGTGACCGCTCAACAAATTGATCGCAGCGGGCAGCGCGGCGGTATTCAGCACCCGTTGCAAGGGTTCCCGCCAACTGGAACCGGGGCCGTTATCCACCAGCGCCAGCCGCGCCTCGTTGAGCCAACCCTGCTGACGGGCGTGGCGCACGGCTCGCCCCAGATGCTCCAGTACTCGCGCCAGCAACGCCAGATCCGGATCATAGGTGACGATGGAAATATCGAGACGGATCACGCCGCCGCCCGCTGCTGGATCAGCAACCGTTTCAGTTCCGCGCGGCTCAACGCGAACAGGCCGTTCTCGCGCCAGACGTATTCATCCTGAATGATCAAGCCGTTTTCTTCATAAAAGGCGGCAATGCTGGTCAACATCCGGCGCGGATCGTAGCGGCTGCGCAGGTAGCGTTCCTTCATCTCCAATTCCTCCTGGAACAGAAAGTGCTCGTGCCAGACCCACGAGGCGGGGCTGTTCAACAACCGTAACCCTTGCCGGCGCAGAGCCATGGACACGCCGGCATCCTCGAACGCATTGGGATAGCCCGCGTGCAGGAACGGGGCCGGATTGACGGTAAACAGGGTGGCGCCAATTGGGCACCACTCGCATTCGCGGAACACCGCCGTCGCCAGATCGGCAACGTGCCGCTCCCGGTCATACAACCCCAATTCGATCAACTCGTCATCGAGATGGCGGATAAAACCGCCGGAGAACTGCAATCGCCGGTTGGGAAACACCACCTTGCAACACACCGCGCCCACATCCGGCGCGCTCGACGCCCGCACCAGCAATTCCTCCAGCCACCCAGGTTCGGCGATCTCGTCATTGTCAAACACGATGAACCAGTCGCCGCAAGCGTGTTTCAGCGCCTCGCGTCGGCCCGCCGCCGGGCCGAGGTTGGTCGGATGATAGATCACCCGCACGGTGGAAAACCGCCCCTCGATCCGTTCGCGCAGAAACGCTACCGTCTCTGGTTCGGAACCGTTGTCGAACAGGATGATTTCATGCGGCGCCCGCACGGTTGCCTGCAAGCTCTCCAGCGCCGCCAGCGTTTGCCGCTGCTTGCCAAACGACAGCATGATGAACGACAGAAAGTGGTCGAAATGCCCCGCGCGAATCGCTTGCCGCCGCCGCGCCTCGTGCTGAATGGCGGTCGTCGCCTCCTGCTGGCGCGCGGTCTGCGTTTCGGTGGCCTGGCGGTCGTGAACGCGGTGGTAATAGACAAATTCCGGGACATGCACAAACGCAGAACTGGGGTAGTGAAAGGCGATCCGCATCAGCAGGTCATAATCCTGAGCGGCGTCGAAACGCGGATCGAACAATCCCACTCGGGCGAACGCTTCCCGGCTAATCAGCTTGAAATGGGTGGCGTACATCCGCTCCAGGTTTTCCGCGAAATAGTCCTGGCGCGGCAGATGCTCGAACGAGATGCGGCTGACTTCCTCGTCACGCTCGTTGACGTTGATCCGGGCGGAGTGCGCATAAACGATCCCGTCGCACCAATAGCGCAGACAGACTTCCACCGCATCCGCCGTCAAAGAGTCGTCGCAGTCCAGAAAAGCGATGATGTCGCCGCTGGATTCGATCAACGCCCGGTTCTGAGTGTGGGCGATGCCCAGGTTGACGGGATGGGTGAACACCTTCAGGCGGGGATGATCGGCCAGCCGCTCCAGGATTTCCTGAACGCGGGAATCGGACGAGGCGTCGTCCACGGCGATCACTTCGACCGCCGGGTGGCTTTGCGCCAGGGCGCTGCGCAGACAACGCTCCAGATACTCGGCGTGGTTGTGAACCGGCACGATGATGCTGACCCGGCGCGGTTCCCGGGGCGACAGGGATGATCCCACCTCGACCGGTCGCGTCACCACCACCCCCCGCCGCAGCCAGCGGCGGGCGGTTTGTTTCCACCGGAACGGCAACTGGCGCACCAGCCAGCCGCCGGGTCCCCGATACAGGGTCATGCCCACCCGCCACGCCCAGCGCGCCAG
>CALMNY010000484.1 GCA_937872125.1 uncultured Candidatus Competibacteraceae bacterium
GCAACGCTTACTTTGCCGCGGTCCACTGGTAACTCCAGGTTTCGGTCAACACATCGTTGCCCAGCTTGAGAAAACCGCGCAGCTCCGATGCAGTATCACCGTGCGGCAACAGTTCGAAAGACAGGCGCCAGCCCTGGGTTTGGGGGTTTTTATGAACCACCACGTTCTGAATCTGGCCGGTTGAACCGCTGACTACGCCTTCCACCGGCGCATCGTCCGCCAGTTTGGCCAGATTCTCGCCGCCGAAATCAATGACGAATCGCCGCCGTTCGGATTGCAGATCGCCCGCGCCGCCCGCGCCAACCCGGCTGGCCAGCGTGCGACCGCCCGACGTCAGACTCGGCAAATCGAGGAAGAACGACAGCCGGTAGTGGTATTCCAGGCGCTGGCCGGCCTCAACCGGCTTCTCCGGGGTCCAGAAAGCGGCGATGTTGTCGTAACGCTCGGCGGTGCTGGGAATTTCGATCAACTGCACCGAACCCTTGCCCCAGTCGCCCTGTGGCTCAACCCAGAGGCTGGGCCGGCTGTGATAGTGCGCCTCCAGGTCCTGGTAGTTGTCGAAATCGCGGTCGCGCTGCAGCAGGCCAAAGCCACGCGGGTTGTTATCCTGGTAGGCGCTGATGCGCAGCCGGGTCGGGTTGTTCAGCGGCCGCCAGATCCATTCGCCGTTACCGGTGAACATCAACAGGCCATCGGAATCGTGCACCTGCGGGCGGAAATCATCGAAGAACCGCTCGTTCATCGCACCGTGATAGAACATGCTGGTCAGCGGCGCCACCCCGAGTTTCTGCACCGAGTCGCGCATGAACAGGTTGGCCTTGACTTCGATCTGGGTGGCGACGCCCGGTTTGATGGCGAAGCGGTAGGCGCCGGTCAGGCTCTTGCTGTCCATCAGGGCGTAGACCGTCAACTCGGTAGCGTCCTTGGCCGGTTTTTCCAGCCAGAACTCGCGGAACCGGGGGAATTCCTCGGGCTTGGGCAGGCCGGTGTCCACGGCCAGACCGCGAACCGACAGACCATAGTTCTGCTTCTGGCCGACCGCGCGGAAATAGCTTGCGCCCAGGAACACCGCGACTTCATCGTAATGGCTGTCGGTGTGCAGCGGATACAGCACCTTGAAGCCGGCGAAACCCAGATCCTTGGGGAGATTTTCCGGCACCGGGTTCTTGCCGTAGTCGAACAGATCGCTGGCGTACTCGACAGGCCGGCTTTCGCCCTCATCCACGATGTGAATGACCACCGGCTCGAAGAACAGGAAGCCGAGCGGGGCGAACTGGATTTCAAACGGCAGACCCTCCGCGCGCCACAGGCTCTTGTCGGCCCGGAAGCGAATGTCGCGGTACTGGTCGTAATCCAGATTCTTAAGAAAATCAGGCAGATTGTTACTGGTCGCCTGGAACGGTTGTGACGCCAGCATCTCGGCGCGGCGGTGAACGTCGGCGAAATTGAAACGCTTGGGGGGAGGGGTAGTGGCCGGGGTGGCTTCGGGCGCGCTGGGCGCGCTAAAACTCGCTACCGGCCCTATCCAGATCCCCACCAGCAGCGCAAGACTCAGCAGCATTCGGAATTTCACAGGTTTACGGCTCCGTCGTTGGGATAATCCGATCAAATTTGGGAGAACGTCTTTAAACGGGATATTGTATTGCTGTCCGGTTCTTCCGACTATCCAGATTCGCAGGTTGGAAGAAGGCGCACGCCGCCGGCAATCCCAAGTCTCCTGTTTATCTTGCTCACGTTCCGGAGGATGTCATGTTGCTTCGTGAAACCACACTGTTCCGCCAGCAATGTTACGTCGCCGGTTGCTGGATCGCCGCCGACCATGGCGCTGCCTCGATCATCACCAATCCCGCCACCGGCGAAGCGCTGGGTCAGGTTCCCGAACTGGGCGCCGCCGAGACCCGCCGCGCCATCGAGGCCGCCCATGTGGCGTTGCCCGGCTGGCGGGCGTTGACCGCGCAGGCGCGAGCGACAATTTTACGGCGCTGGTTCAATCTGCTGCTGGAGCATCAGGAGGACCTGGCGACGCTGATGACCTCGGAACAGGGCAAGTCACTCGCTGAGGCGCGCGGCGAGATCGCCTACGCCGCCAGCTTCATCGAATGGTTCGCCGAGGAAGGCAAGCGGGTCTACGGCGAGGTGATTCCGACCCCGTGGCCGGATCGGCGGATTCTGACGCTGAAGGAGCCGGTCGGAGTCTGCGCGGCGATCACGCCCTGGAACTTTCCGGCCGCGATGATCGCCCGCAAGGCGGGAGCGGCGCTGGCGGCCGGTTGCACCATGGTGGTTAAACCCGCGCCGCAGACCCCGTTTTCGGCGCTGGCGCTGGCGGTGCTGGCGGAACGCGCCGGCCTGCCCGCTGGCGTGCTGAACGTGGTCACTGGTCCCGCTCAGATCATCGGCGATGAAATTCTCGACAACCCCCTGGTCCGCAAGCTGAGTTTTACGGGTTCGACCCGTACCGGCAAATATCTGATGCAGCGTTGCGCCGGCACGCTCAAGCGGTTGTCGCTGGAACTGGGCGGCAACGCGCCGTTCATCGTGTTCGACGACGCCGACCTCGATGCGGCGGTGGCCGGGGCGCTGGCCTCCAAATATCGCAACAGTGGTCAGACCTGCGTGTGTGCCAACCGGTTCCTGATTCAGGACGGAATTTACGACGCTTTCGCCGCCAAACTGACGCAGGCGGTGCGCACGCAACTGAAGGTGGGCAACGGTCTGGAGCCGGGCGTGATGCAGGGACCGCTGATTGATGCGGCGGCGCTGGCCAAAGTCGAACGACATGTCGCCGACGCGGTGGCTCGGGGCGCAAACGTGCTGACCGGGGGCCGGCGCCACGCGCTGGGCGGCACGTTCTACGAACCCACGGTGTTGAGCGAAGCTACGCAGGAGATGCTCGTCGCCCGCGAGGAGACCTTCGGCCCGGTGGCGCCGCTGTTCCGGTTCCACACCGACGCCGAGGCGATCCAGTGGGCGAATACTACCGAGTTCGGGCTGGCGGCCTATTTCTACAGCCGCGATTTGGGGCGGGTGTTCCGGGTAGCCGAGGCGCTGCAATATGGCATGGTCGGCGTCAACACCGGGCTGATCTCGACCGAAGTTGCGCCGTTCGGCGGGGTCAAGGCATCCGGATTTGGTCGGGAAGGCTCGAAATACGGCATCGAGGAATATCTGAACCTCAAGTATCTGTGCGTGGGCCTCGCCTAAAGCCTGGCGATGCCAAAATTTGAATGAATGTTCCAAAGAGCGAGTAAGATCGTTTGTACTTCGATAATGTTAATCTGCTGCGCGCTTTTGCGGCGTTATCAGTTCTGGTCTATCATGTCATTGAACTTTATCCGTGGAAATCTTTTCCGGTAGAAGGGCCGTTGCTTTGGTTTCGCATCGGCTGGCTAGGCGTTGACCTGTTTTTTGTGATCAGCGGTTTCGTGATAACGCTGTCAGCGTCACAGTTGTTCGAGCAGTATGGAGACAAATTCCACCCTGTCTATCTGAGAAGAAGGATAGCGCGGATTCTTCCACTCTATTTTTTAACCGGGTTTCTCTTCGTATTATTCTGCGAGCCAGCCATTCTAAAAAACCTGGGCCTTCTTTTTAAAAATCTGATTTATCATCTGCTGTTTATTCACAATCTTGATCCTGTCACTCATGGCGCCATTGATGGACCCAACTGGTCGGTAGGCGTTGAGATGCAGTTTTATCTGCTCATGATGTTCTCCATCCGGTTTCTGGTGCGCCTGCATCCTGGAGTGATATTGCTCGTTTTTATCCTGACAAGCTGGACTTGGCGCACGCTGGTTTTTTTCTACTGCCAGCGATTGAATCTGGATGACTTTAACCGATTTTTTCTTTCAACCCAGATTCCTGGGTGCCTGGATGCGTTTGGCTTCGGAATCTTTCTGTGCCGCATGATTCTCGACCGGGAGCAACGATTTTTTCCGCCAGACAGCATTCGTCGCAACCCGTGGTTGTGGATGGCGGCTGCGGTGCTCATCGCCTGGCTCACTTTCGCCCTGTTTTGGAGTTCGCCAAATTACTGGCAATCCTGGTGGATGGCGATTTTCTGGCGCACAGGAGCGGCGATGACCTTTTTTATCGTACTGGCGACAGCGGTATGGCTGGTTTCACTGATAAAATTAAACAAGTTTATCTTTAAGCCGCTCTGGTATCTGGGAGAGATCAGCTATGGCATCTATTTGTGGCATATTCTGGTTATCAGAAACCTCAGCGAGGTCAAGACGTTCACCGTAGTGGAGTTTCTGTTATGGACCCTGTTTTTCACCATTGCGCTTTCGGCCTTCTCCTGGCATTTCGTAGAGAAACCCCTGATTAAAAGATTCCGCTGAATGCCAGCCGCATTGATTATATTTCTCGATAGAACAACACAACGCTTCTAATCCGCCCATGACCTTCACTCAGGAAGTGATTTACATCGGCTTGCTGGTGCTCGGGATTCTGGCCACGTTCGCCACTGCCGGCCTGCTGCTCTGGCTGTGCAGCTTTTCCCGATTCGCCCCACGATTTCAGTTGTTGACCAATCTGTCGCCGCAGGTGGTCGCTATCGTCGGTATTCTGTTCGCGCTGTATACCACCTTTTTTGCCAGCGACATCTGGAATATCCGCGACCGGGCGCAGACCGCGATCCAGCAGGAAGCGGAAGCCATGCGCGGGCTGTTCCGGCTGGCCGAACAGCAGCCGCCGGTCATCGGTGCGCCGATCATCACCGCACTGCGGGAGTACGCGCGGGCGTCGATCCAGGACGAATGGCCGCTGCTGGCGCGGGGCGAGCCGCCTGGCGAGCAAACCCTGGAGCGCTGGCGGGATTTGTTGCGGGCAGTGCTGGCCGAGCCAGCAGCGAAAGGCTTGCCCACCAGCGTTCATGCCGCCATGGTGCAGCAGGTGGAGCGGGTGCATGTCGCGCGCCATCAGCGCATCGCCCAAAGCCAGCGGCACGGCGATCCGCTCAAATGGTTCGCCGTGGCGTGTCTGGGCGCGTTCACGCTGCTGACGGTGGCGCTGGTGCATCTGGATAACTGGCGAACTCAGTTGGCGGCGCTGCTGATCTATTCCGCCGCCATCTCGGTCAGCTTCGCGGCGGCCTATTTGCAGCGCAGTCCGTTTCAGGTGTTCGTCGTCAGTTCCCAGCCCATCGCGGAATTGATCACGATGGAGTCGCTGCTGGACCGGCGTTGACGACGGTGCGCCGCCTCAGGTCGGTTCGTGGATGATCTCATCCAGACCCGCGCGCCGCAGCGCGGCGTCGAGCAGCCGGCGGATCTGACGGACGGTGTCCAGCTCCAGCGCCTGCTGCGCCAGTTCGCGGGCTTCGGCGTGGGTGAAGCTGCGGATCGCCCATTTGACGCGCGGTACGCTGACGGTGCTGGGGTTCAACCCGTCCACCCCCATCCCCAGCAGTAGCACGGCGGCGCCCGGATCGGACGCCAGTTCTCCGCCCAGGTTGACTGGGCGACCGGCGCGATGCCCCTGCTCGATGATGTGGGCCAGGGTTTTGAGCATGGCCGGGTGCAGGCTGTCGTACAGGTTCGCGACCCGGGCGTTGTCGCGGTCCACCGCCAGCAGGTACTGGGTCAGGTCGTTGGCGCCCACCGACAGGAAATCCACCCGCTGGGCCAGTTGCCCGGTCTGCCAGGCGGCCGCGGGCACCTCGATCATCACGCCCACGGGCGGGTGCGTTACGGCATAGCCTTCTTCGCGCAATTCCTGCTCGGCGCGCGCCAGCAGCCGCAGGGCCTCGTCCACTTCCTCGACCGTGGTGATCATCGGGAACAGAATCCGCAGTGTGTCCAGCCCGATGTTGGCCCGCAGCATGGCGCGCACCTGGGTCAGGAAAATATCCGGATGGTCCAGCGTGAAGCGCATCCCGCGCCAGCCCAGAAACGGGTTGCTTTCCGCGATGGCGAAGTAGGGGAGGTTCTTGTCGCCGCCGATGTCCAGGGTGCGCATGACCACCGGCCGCGGTGTGAAGGCGGTCAGGATCGGGCGATACAGCGCCACTTGCTCCTCCTCACTGGGGAAGGATTCGCGCACCATGAACGCGAACTCGGTGCGATACAGGCCGATGCCCTCCACGCCGACCGTGCGAGCGGCGGCGACGTCGGCGGGCAGTCCGGCCTTGGCGTAGAGGGGAATCCGGTAGCCATCCCGGGTTTCGGCGGGCAGATCGCGCAGATTGCCGAGTTCGGCGGACAGTTTGGCGTCAGCGGACATGATTCGCTGGTATTCGGCGCGGGTGGCCGGGTCCGGGTTGAGATAGACCCGGCCCCGATAGCCGTCCACGATGACTTCGCTGCCCTCGAACCGGCCCAGCGGCCGGTCGCCCAGGCCCATCACCGCCGGGATGCCCATGGCCCGCGCCAGCAGGGCGACATGGGACAAAGCTGAACCCCGCAGGCAGACGATGCCGGCCAGTTGCTCCGGCGGCGCCGCCGCCAGATGCGCCACACTCATTTCCTCCGCGGCCAGCACGCAGCGCCCGGCCGCAGGCTCCAGAGCGTGAAGCGGGGCGGCGCGCAAGCGATGCAGCACCCGCCGGCCCAGATCGCGGATATCCTCAGCGCGGGTGCTGAGATAAGGATCTTCCGCCTGTTCCAGTAACCGGACCCGGGCCAGCACAGCGTCGCGCCAGGCGGCGGGCGCCCAGTGGCCGGCCTGGATGCCGGCGCGCGCCTCTCCGATCAGGCTGTCGCTGCTCAGCATCATCCGGTAAACCGCGAACAGCGCCTGCTCGGTAGGCGGCAATCGCGGCGCCAGCCGGTCGCTGGCGGCGCATAATTCCTGTTCGACGGCGGCGATGGCGGCATGGAGAGCCGCTTCCTCGGCAGCGCCGTTCTGAGCTGGCCGATCTGGCACATCGTCGAGATCAGCCAGCAGATGGGGCACAGTGACGATGCCCATGGCGATGCCGGGCGCGCCGGGCACGCCGTGCAGCGTGCGGACGCCCGTGGTCAGGGGATCGAGCAATTCCTGGGTGGCGCCGCTGAGAATGGCGTGATTGAGAATGCTGGCCAGTTGGGCGGCAATGGTGACCAGGAAATCCACGTCGTCCGGCTGGAACTGGCGCACGGCGGTATCCTGAACCACCAATACGCCCAGCACCCGACGGTACTGGATCAGCGGCGCTCCCAGGAAGGCGTGGTAAGCCTCTTCGCCCAACGCGCTTACTGGATGGAAGCGGGGATGGCGCAGCGCATCTTCCAGATGGATCGGTTCCTGCCGTTCTGCGACCAGCCCGACCAGCCCTTCTCCGTGGTTAAGCCGGACTTGACCGACGGCCTGTGGATTCAACCCCACGGTGGCCATGAGCCTATAGCTCCGATTGTCCTCATCGGCCAGATAAACGGTGCAGGCGGCGACCTGCATCGTGTCCCGAATCCGGTTGACCGTGATCGCCAGCGCCTTGGGCAGGTCTGGCGCGGCGCTAACCTCCTGGACGATACGGCGCAGGGTGGCGAGCATGGGATGGGAATCCTCAATGAATGAAATCGGAAAAGGCGTCTACCGTAGAGCAGTGATTGCTCTAACGGGTAGATTGGCGCCGTCGCGATGGACAGGAACCAGGTAGAATAGAGTAATTTCAGGTGACTCGGCATTTAACATGAACCAGGAAATCCGGTTAACCCTTGAGCCAGCGCGGGTTGGTCGCCTGTTACGGTTGGCGACCTACGCCTCGGTTACGACCGCCATGGTGCTGATCGCCGGCAAATTGGTGGCGGCGCTGTTGACGGGATCGGTCAGCGTGCTGGCCTCGCTGGTGGATTCGATGATGGATGCGGCGGCATCGCTGATCAATTTGTTGGCAGTGCGTTATTCGCTCCAACCGCCTGACCGTGAACACCGGTTCGGCCACGGCAAGGCTGAGCCACTGGCGGGGCTGGCGCAGGCGGCGTTTATCGCCGGATCGGCGGTGTTCCTGATTCTGCACGCGGTGGACCGGTTGCTGCATCCACAGCCGATGAATGACGCCTTGATCGGCGTCGGCGTGCTGCTGTTCGCCATTGCCGCTACGGCAGTGCTGTTGCTGTTCCAGCATCATGTGATTCGCCTGACCCAATCCACAGCGATCCGGGCTGACGCGCTGCACTACGCCACCGACCTGTTGACCAACGCGGCGACTCTGCTGGCGCTGGGTCTGGCGATGCTGGGCTGGCCGCTCGCGGATCCCGTCTTCGCCATCGGCATCGCGCTGTACATTCTTTATAGCGCCGGCCACATCGGCCATGAAGCGATCCAGTTGCTGATGGATCACGAGCTGCCGCCCGAGGTGTATGCGCACATCAAGGAAATCGCCCGCAGCCATGCGCGGGTGCGCGGCGTTCACGATATCCGCACCCGCCGTTCCGGGCAGACCTATTTCATCCAGTTGCACCTGATGCTGGACGATCAAATGCCGCTGGTGGAGGCGCATCAGGTGGCCGACGAGGTGGAAGCAGCGATCATGGCGGCGTTTCCCAATGCGGATGTGCTGATCCACGAAGATCCGGCCAGCGAACCGCCGCCGCGACCGTTGCCTGCTTAATAATTGTTGATAAACAGAATGTTACCCAGCTAACATTCCGATTTGACGCGGCGCCAGGCCTGGCCTATGCTTGGCCTATGTTTTCTGTTGGAGGGGTCACCATGTCAAGTCAAGTTGCTGAACGCCGCGCCCGTCTGTTCCGTAACGGTCGTAATCAGGCCGTGCGCATCCCCCGTGAATTCGAATTGCCGGGCCATGAAGTGGTCATCCGCAAGGAGGGCGACCGCCTGATCGTAGAGCCGGTTAGGAAACCTGGCGGATTAGCTGAATTACTGGCCTCCTGGGAACCGTTGGAGGAAGAATTTCCCACCATTGAAGATCCACCCGTGCAACCCGAGGACATTTTTTAATATGGCCGGCCCGTACTACTTGCTCGACACCAACATTTTGTCGGCCGTGGTGAAGCAACCGGCGAGTCTGCTGGCGCGACGCATCGCCATGATGAATCGCGAGGATTATTGCACCAGCCTGGTGGTGGCCTGTGAACTGCGCTACGGCGTGCTCAAGAAGGGTTCACCGAGTTTGGCTGCAAAAGTGGACCAACTGTTTATGCGAGTCGAAGTGTTGCCCTTGGAAGCGTTGGTTGATCTTCATTACGCAGAAATACGGGTCGCGCTGGAAAAAATGGGCCAGCCGATCGGCCACAATGACCTGCTGATCGCCGCTCACGCCCGCGCCCTGGGGTTGACGCTGGTCACCGACAACGTGCGTGAGTTTTCCCGCGTGCCGGGATTACGGGTCGAAAACTGGCTGGCTGAATCCGCCGGAACCGGGCCTGAACTGTGAGCCAGTGTTCGATCCGGTTTTACGAGGAACTGAACGATTTTCTGCCGCTGGAGCGGCGCAAGGTTGATTTCAGCCACGAGTTCCAGCGGCGGGCTTCGATCAAGGATCTGATCGAGGCGCTGGGCGTGCCGCATACCGAAGTGGATCTGATTCTGGTCAATGGCGCTTCCGTAGATTTCTCCTACATCGTGCGGGATGGCGACCGGATTAGCGTCTATCCGATGTTTGAAGCCTTCGACATCCAGACGGTCAGCCGGGTCCGGCCGCAACCGTTGCGCGTGATCCGTTTTGTGCTGGACGTGCATCTGGGCAAACTGGCGCGCTATCTGCGGCTGCTCGGATTTGACACGCTGTACCGCAATGATTACGACGATGCCGAACTGGCGCGTCTGGCCAGCGCCGAGCAGCGGATTTTGCTGACCCGTGACCGCGATTTGTTGAAACGGGCGCTGGTGACACACGGCTTTTTCGTGCGTGCGACCGATCCACGTCGGCAGATTGAGGAAATTCTGGACCGGCTGGACCTGTACCGCGCGATCCGGCCCTTTCTGCGCTGTCCCCGGTGCAACGGTTTGCTGGCGACAACGTCCAAGCACCAGGTATGGGAACGTCTGCCGCCGAAAACCCGCCGGTACATCGAGGCATATTGGGAGTGTGGACAGTGCAGCCAGGTGTATTGGGAAGGCAGCCATATGCCGCAGCTCCGCCGGTTCATCGAGAATTTACAGGCGCGGGCGGGCGGTGGAGCGTCGTGTGCTGGACAAATCGCCGGGGCTGGGAAATGATGCAGGGGCGTCGGATTCGCCCGCGAGGGTGAGTGGGCGCATTCCCCCGCACCAACCTTATTTCAAGGATTCGTCATGCGTTCGCGGCTATTGCTTGCGTTGTTTCTGGCGTCGGGCCTGGCTTCGGCCCAGGACGCGGTGAGATCTCCCGGTCTGGAACCGATTGCCGATGGTCCGCCGGAGGCGTCGCGGGAACAGAATGTGCCCGCGCCGGAAGTGACGATCCGTCAGCAGGGCGATCAGGGTTCGGTTGAGGAGTATCGCGCCGGGGGTGTGCTGTACATGATCAAGATCAACCCCACCAAGGGCGCGTCTTACTATCTGGTGGATACCGACGGCGACGGCAATCTGGAAACCCGCTACAACGACTTGCAGGGTGGATTGCTGATTCCGGCCTGGGTGCTCTTGCGCTGGTAAGCGGAACGCGCGTTCAGCGCGACTGCCGCCATTCGGCGCTTTCCTGCCGCAACCGGCTGCGAACCCGGTTCCGCTCTGCTGTTTTGGACTTCTGGTGCATGCCACCCTTGCGCAGGATCGGCGCGGTGGCGACCGGGTTGCGGCGTGACCGCACGATGATTTTCTCCATGATGTTCTCTCCAAATGCAAAAAAACCCTGGATGACGGGTTGTCACCCAGGGTTTTTCCAGATCGGAAAACAGGCTCGGAAGACAACCAGGGCCTTCCGGAGACCGCCCGAAAGGCGTCACATGATGGTGTGTTCTGATAGAAGCATGTGAAAACCTCCCGTGCACTGGAGTGGCGTGAATCGCCGATAAATTAAAACGCGAATTCCAGAAAAGCATTCAAAATATAGGCGACTTTGCCACGCTTGTCAAAAAGCTGCGCCTTCCAGGATGCAATCCGCCGGGCATCTGATAGATTTTACTGGGAATCCGGGCGTTTCGTGGAACGCCAATCCTGCCAACCATCGCTAATTACGAGGAAAAAGTACATGCAGCGTCGCGAGTTCATCAGGAAAGCTGGTCTGGGTCTGGCCGCCGCTACCGGGGTAGCCGCCGTCCCCGTCATCGGCCAGGCGGAAGCTTTGCCCGCGATCAAATGGCGACTGGCGTCGAGCTTCCCCAAGAGTCTGGATACGCTCTATGGCACCAGCGATTTTCTGGCCAAGCGGATCGCCGAGATCACGGATGGGAAGTTTGAAATCCGGGTCTTCGCTGGCGGCGAGATCGTGCCAGCGAACGGGGTGCTGGACGCCGTGCAGCAGAATACCGTCGAGTGCGGCCATACCTGTGGCTATTACTACCATGGCAAGAACAAGACGTTTTCCCTGGAGACCACCATTCCTTTCGGGCTGGGGGTCCGCCAGATGAACGCCTGGTATTACTTTGGCGAGGGTCAGGCGCTGTTTCGGGAATTCTTCGCCAAATACAAC
>CALMNY010000485.1 GCA_937872125.1 uncultured Candidatus Competibacteraceae bacterium
TTCAGATCATGATTCTGGATATCGTGTTCTCGCTCGACAGCGTAATCACCGCTGTCGGCATGACCCGGCAACTAAGCGTTATGGCGGCGGCGATCATCATCGCGGTCATCGTCATGCTCTTCGCCGCTGACCCGCTCAGTCGCTTTATCCACGAACACGTTTCGGTGAAGATGCTGGCCCTGAGTTTCCTGATTCTGGTCGGGGCGGTGCTCGTCGCCGACGGTATGGGCTTCCACGTTCCCAAGGGCTACCTGTATTTCGCCATTGCCTTCTCGGTAGGGGTCGAGGCGCTTAACCTGGCGGCCACCAAACGCCGGCGGCGAGCAGCGTCCGCGAACCGGTCGGATTGAGGGTGGCAACGGCTGCCGGACGGCGATTCAGTCCAAATACGCTTGCAGGCCGGCGCGGGTGTCACGGGCAACCGCATCGGCCTGCTGCAGCATCTCTGCGGCGTTAGCCAGGTTTTTTTGCCGCCCTGCCTGTTCCAGGCGCCGGATCCACTCCATCAAGCGCGCCGCGCCCATGCTGCCACAACTCGATTTGAGCCGATGAGCAACCTGATAAAGATCGTCAGCGCCGTTCTGAGCAACCGCAGTCCGCATCCGCTCGAACTGAACCGGTAGATCATCCAGGAACGCATTCAGCAGCTCAGCGAACTCGTCTTCCATGATGTCGCGCAACTCGGTAATCACTTCAGCGTCGAGTAGCGGCAGCGCGTTGAGATCAGCGTCGCTCATGCGGATTTACCCCCTGGTGACCTGTATGATTACAGCAAGCATACACAAAGCCGGCGGCTTGTCCTACCATGGAAAGCCAAATTCCAGTCAGGCAACGGGATCGCCCAATGGCCACCGAAATCGAACACAAATTTCTCCTCCGCAATGATCGCTGGCGCCACCAGATCGAACGCTCAGTGCGGATGCGGCAAGGCTACCTCACCAGCGATGCGCGCTGCTCGGTGCGGGTGCGGGTGGCCGATCATCAGGGCTTTCTCAACATCAAAAGCGGGACGCTGGGCATTCAGCGCAGCGAATATGAATACACTATCCCACTGGCCGAGGCCGAGGAAATCCTCGATACCCTGTGCGAACAGCCGTTGCTGGAAAAGACCCGCCATTTTGTGCATTACGGCGATCATCTGTGGGAAATTGATGAATTCGCCGGCGCCAATACCGGGCTGATCGTGGCGGAAGTGGAACTGAGTCGCCCCGACGAACCGTTCGAGCGGCCGGACTGGGTCGGCGAAGACGTTTCCCATGACATCCGCTACTACAACTCACAACTGGCGCGCCATCCTTACGCGACCTGGTCATGTGCGACCGGCTGATTCATATTCACATTCCCGAGCAGCGGTTGGAAGTGCGGGAAGGCGGCGTGGCGGTGGCGAGCTATCCGGTTTCCACCGCCCGCAACGGTCCCGGTGAGCGGCGCGACAGCGGCTGCACGCCGCGCGGCTGGCATCGCATCCGCATCAAGATCGGCGCCGGTCTGCCATTTAATACCGTGTTTGTCGGGCGGCGGCCCACGGGTGAAATTTACAGTTCGGCGCTGGGGGCTTGTTACCCGGAGCGGGACTGGATTCTGACCCGGATTCTGTGGTTGACCGGGCTGGAGCCGGGGTTCAACCGGGGTGGTGACCACGACACCCTGCGCCGATATATCTACATTCACGGCTGCCCGGATGAAGCGCCGCTGGGCAGTCCGCGCTCTCACGGGTGCATCCGCCTGCGCAACTGCGATTTGCTGGATTTGTTTGAGCGGGTGGAAGCCGGCGACCGGGTGTTCATCGCCGGCTGAGGTTGTGGCTGACCGTCTTCAGGAACCGCCGCCCAGTTTGAGCCGCAGGTTGTCGAGAACGCCTTGGAATGTTTCCCGGTTGGCGGGATTGAGTTCGCTCAGCGTGCGATGGGCTTCATAGACGATCTGGGTGAGCGTGTCCTTGTCGCAGTGTTCGGGAATCGCCAGTTGCCGCAGCGTCGCCGAGATGGTTTCGCCCGTGTCGCGGATATTGAAAATGTCGTAAAACCCCAGATTATCCAGAATCTGATTGACATCGGGGTTGGTGGATAACAGGGTCGTTTTGTGGGCGAAACGCTGGCGGTTGAAATTGGCGATCTTGGCCAACAGCCCCAGGCTGGTGCTGTCGATGGAGTGGGCGTCCGTCAGATCAACCATGATGTCGTCGTAATCCGTCCGGGCGAACAACCCATTCAGAAAATCCCCCAGCGCGCAGCCCATGGTGTAGCGGACATCGCCAGCCAGCTTGAGGATGTAGACGTTGCCCTGCTTGACGTAAAACGCTGCTCCGGATTGCATTTACTCCGCCCTCCGGACCAGCAACAAGGTGACGTCGTCCGGCAAAGGACCCGCGCGATCCAGACCCAGCGTCTGAATCAGGCTTGTGATGTCGAGGTGGGTATCGCGGATCAGGCCCAGCAAAAACGCCTGTTTGTCGTTCAGACTGGCTTGCGGCAAGGTTTCCAGGATGCCGTCCGAAATCAGCGCCAGAACGAACTGCGGTGGCAAATCCAGGGTTTCGGTCTGATAACTGGCGAAGTCGAACAGCCCGATGGGCAGGCTTTTCTTGCCGATATACGCAGCCCGGTCGCCATCGAACAGGATCGGAAATGGAAACTGCCCGCCGCTGCTGTAGCGCAACCGGTTGTTTGACCAGTGGATAATGCCGTAGAACATGGTCAGGTACTTGTCCATGCGGCAGCCGAAGATTTCCCGGTTCAGCCGGCTCAGGGTCTCGGCCGGGTTCAGGATGCCCTTGTCGCGATTCTGCCGGTGCAACTCCCGATAGCGCCCCATGTAGCTTTTCAGCATGACCGTGACGAAAGCCGACGAGACGCCATGGCCCGACACGTCGGCAATGTAGAAACCGAGATGGTCGCCGTCAATAGCGAAATAGTCCACAAAATCGCCGCTCAGGTACTGCGAGGTCAGCAGGTGGCGGCTGAAACGGTAATTGCGGTACTGCTTGTCGTTTTCTGGCAATAACTGGAACTGGATGCGCCGCGCCGCCGCTTCGTCTTCCTGCAAGCGCCGCAGCGTTTGCCGCAACTGCTCGTTGACGACTTCCAGATGCTCGCGGTGCTCGCGGTTTTCCCGCCGCAGCCGGGCGCGCTCCAGAGCATGATTAATGGCGTGCTCCAGCACCGCCATATCTTCAATCGGTTTGGTGACGTAATCCCAGGCCCCCAGCTTGAGCGCCTGAATGGCGTCGCTCATCCCGCCCATACCGGACACCACCAGAATCGGCAATTCGGGAAAGTCGCGGGTGACGGCGGCGAGCACTTGCAGGCCATCCATGCCCGGCATACGCAGGTCGCACAACACCAGATCGGGCGATTGGCGGCGGATCAAATCAATGCCGGTCTGACCGTCGCTGGCCTGGATGACCTCAAACCCGCTGTCTTCCAGATAGGCGGTGAGAATCTCCCGGACCAGGTCTTCATCGTCAATGGTCAGGATGCGGGCGGGCGGGGCGCTCATGTCGAACCTCCGCGCGCGGCGAGCCGCTGCGCCGCCGCTGCCAGCGGCGCCATATCGGCCAGCGGTTTCTGATAAACCCGGCTGTCGTCGAGGCCCATGGCGCGCAAATCCTCAGGCAGGCTGTAACTGGAAGAACCGGTGTGGATCAGGAATTCCAGGTCCGGATAGGCCTGATGCAGGATGCGAATGGCGCTGTTCCCATCCATGTCCGGCAGGCGCATGTCCATGATGCAGACCCGGCAGGCGCCGCCGCCGGCGCGCAGCCAGTCCAGCGCCGGAGCGACGAACTCGAATGCCGCCACACGCCAGCCTTCATCCTCCAGGTAGGCTTTCAAATTTTCCCGAATCATGGCTTCGTCATCGACGATCAAAATCCAGTCGGTCATGGCAACGCCTCCCGGCTCAGGGGCAGGCGGATGCTGAAACGCGCCCCCTGTCCCGGCTTGGACAGCACCGACAGCCGGCCGTTGTGCTGCTCGGTGACGATGAAGTAGGACACCGACAGGCCCAGACCGGTGCCCGCGCCCACTTCCTTGGTGGTGAAGAAAGGCTCGAAGATGCGCTTGAGCGTTTTTTCATCCATGCCGGGGCCGTTGTCAATGACCTCTATCAAGGCATAGTCGGTTTCGCGGCGGGTGCGCAGGGTGATCACCGGCGCCGGTGTACCTTCCTCAGCCATGGCCTGGGCCGCGTTCTTGAGCAGATTCAGGATCACCTGTTCGATTTCGGTCTTGTCGCAATACACCAGGCGCAAGTGGGGATCATAATCGCGTTCGATAGCGATCCGCTTGAAATCATACTTCTTTTTCAAATCGTAGTCGCTGGCGGCCAGCCGCAATACCGTCTCCAGCATCTCTTCCAACGGACCCAGCGCGAAGCTGGATTCGCTGCGCCGGCTGAAGGACAGCATATCGGCGACGATCTTGGCCGCGCGGGCGCCCGCTTCGCGAATGCCTTCCAGAAATCGCAGAATCTGGCGCTGCTCCAGATAAAGGTTCAGCCGGTCCAGATCAATGCCGATGGCGTCGGCCACCGCCCGGTTCTGCGGCCGATCCGGGGCGATGCGCCGCAGGATGTTCTGACTGCCCTGCAAGATCGCGCCCAGTGGATTGTTGATCTCATGAGCCATTCCCGCCGCCAACCCACCCACGGACAGCATTTTTTCGGTTTGCACCATCGTGGTTTCGATGCGGACCCGGGCGGTGACGTCGTCCATCCGTATGACCGCGCCGCTGGCGTTGTCCGCCATCAAAGGATAGACCATGACGTCGGCATAATGCAGTTCGCCCTGGAGATCCAGGGTCATGCGCGGGGTTTTGATCGGCCGGCCCAGGCGAATCGCCTGCCGCACCTGCTCGAACTGACGTTCCAGTTGCGGAAAGACGTCGCCGAAAAACCGGCCCTGCGCCGCCTCCCAGGAAATGCCGCCCGCCTGTTCCGCCGCCTGATTCAACACCGTGATGTAGCCCCAGGGGTCCACGCCGATCAGTACGGAGGGCATCGAATCAATGATGTTCCTGAGATAAAGCCGCATGCGCGCCACTTCTTCCTTGGCGTGCTTCTGTTCGGTGATGTCAATGGCTACGCCCAGGACGGCGGTTTCGTTCAGATCCGGTTCGACGAAGGGGATTTTGAGGGTCTGCATGATGCGCGCGCGGCCGGTGTGGTCGGTGAAGGTCTCCTCGGCGATGAATTTGGGAACGCCGCTGTCAATCACCTCCCGGTCATCGGCCAGCATCCGGTCGGTTTCTTCATCCACCCGATGAATGGCGGCATGGGAACGTTGGATCAGTTCGTCAACGGTTGCGCCCAGAGCCGTAGCGGTAGCGCGGTTGGCCAGCAGGAAGTGGCCTTGGCGGTCCTTGGCGAAGATCATGTGTGGCACCAGATCAATGATGCGCCGCAACCGCAGTTCGCTGTTCTGAAGCGCGGTTTCCGCCCTGATCTGGTCCGTGATATCGGCGCCGGTGCCGCGATAGCCCAGAAAACGGCCCTGGACATCGTGAATGGGTTTGCCGCTGACTTTTAAATAGCGGCCCTCGTGCTGGTTACCGTTCAGCCGGGTCTGATAGACGAAATCGCGAAAGGGTCGCCGCTGTTCCAGTACTTTCCAGGCCTGGCTCCCGTGTTCCTGGTCGGCGACTGAATGGGCCGAGCCGATTTCCCAGGGAGCCTGGCCAATAACCTGGTGCGGGGCGATGCCGGTCAGGGCGTAGAACCGTTCCGACAGGTAGGTGAAGCGCAACTGTTCGTTCATCTCCCAAATCCAGTCGCTGGTCGCTTCGGTCACGTCACGAAACCGGGCCTCACTTTCGCGCAGCGCCATTTCTATCTGCCGGCGTTCGTTCAACTCCCACTGCAATTGCCGGGTGCGCTGCGTGACCTGCCGTTGCAACAGCCAGGACCATGACAGGGCGACTACGGTGACCATGCCCAGCGGGACCAGGAGCCAGACGGCGTGGCGCAGCAGCGCGGTGAACCCATGCAGATCCGGTGATGCCGGGCCGAACCAGCGATCCAGCAGAAGTTCGTGGTAGGAAAAGGGGTCGAGGAGGGTGACCGTCGTAGCGCCGATGACCGCCGCCAGCGCCAGCCCCCACCGATAAAGGGGCCGTGGCCAACCGTGCGGTTGGAGTGGGGATGAACTCGGCGGGGATGGCGGGGGGGATGACGGGGGCGGCGCGGGCATAGGGGCTGGCGAAGGAAGCGTGAACCGTTATCATAAGGCCATTTCAGGGCGAATAGGCCAATACTGAGGCGCAAATGATGGCGTTGGGACCGGTGATGCTGGGGCTGGAAGGGGTGGAACTGACCGCACAGGAGCGGGAACTCCTGGGTCATCCGCTGGTGGGCGGGGTCATCCTGTTTACCCGCAACTATCAGTCGCCGGCGCAAGTCGCGGCGCTGACCACGGCGATTCACGCCGTGCGCCAGCCACGGCTGTTGGTGGCGGTGGATCACGAGGGCGGTCGGGTGCAACGGTTCCGCGATGGGTTTACCCGCTTGCCAGCGGTGCGCCGGCTGGGCGAGATCTACGATCAGGACCGGATGCGCGCCAAACAACTGGCGCGCGTCACCGGCTGGCTGATGGCGGCTGAGCTGCGGGCGGTGGGGGTGGATCTCAGCTTCGCCCCGGTGCTGGACCTGGATCACGGTGTGAGCGGGATCATCGGCGACCGGGCGTTTCACCACGACCCGGAAAGCGTGGCCGATCTGGCCCATGCCTACGTCAGCGGGATGCAGAAGGCTGGCATGGAGGCGGTCGGCAAGCACTTTCCTGGCCATGGCGGTATCGCCACCGATTCGCACCTGGAACTGCCGGTGGACCTGCGCCCGCTGGCGGCGCTGGAAACGGCGGATTTGCTGGCCTTCGAGCGGATGATTCATTACGGGCTGGCGGCGCTCATGCCGGCGCACGTCGTGTATCCCGCCGTGGACGAGCAGCCGGCCGGATTCTCGGCGCGCTGGCTCAAGGGCATCCTGCGCCAGCGGCTGGAATTCCAGGGGGTGATTTTCAGCGA